>JAISEX010000218.1 GCA_031263875.1 Eubacteriales Family XIII. Incertae Sedis bacterium
CTTGTGTAAATTATACATTATATATAGTGAAAATACTACATTGGGCTTCGTGAAAATCATACATTCAACTTCATGTAAATCATGCATTGACATTCGTGAAAATTAGGCATCAGCGTGGCGGGCCATTATTGTCAAAGTATTCACGGACGGCACGCGCCGACCTCGCGTTCATTCCCGGGACGGCAGCGAGGGCTTCTTTGTCAGCCGCACGTATCGCGTCGATGGACCCGAAGGCCATCAGCAAGGCGTTTCGGCGCTTTTCGCCCACGCCGTTTATCTCGTCGAGCTGCGAACGGACTGCCTTGGCTTTCCGCGCCCCCCGGTGATATTCTATTACGAACCGGTGGACTTCCTCCTGAATGTTCCCGACCAGATGGAACAATTCCGGTTTGGAGCGCAAGTCGATCTCATCGCCCGCGGCGGTAACGAGCCCGCGCGTCCGGTGCCGGTCGTCCTTCACCATGCCCGCGACGCGCACGTCCGCGCCGATGGCTTCCGTTATCTGAAGGGCAGCCGTCACATGCCCTTTGCCCCCGTCGACGAGGATCACATCGGGCAGCCGCTCGAAACCCTTCGCGCCGTCCTGCTCCCGGCGAAGCCTGCGGTAGAGAACTTCCTGCATGGCGGCGTAATCGTCGCCCCGCACGTCGCCGCGTATGCGGAACCGGCGGTAGGCGTTCTTGACGGGACGTTCGCCCTCAAAGACCACCATCGCGCCGACGCTGTCCGCGCCGCCCGTATTTGAAATATCATAGGCTTCTATGCGCAGCGGCGCGTTTTCGCCGCCCCGCGGAGCCGGTAATCCATGCGCGTCCGCAAGCTCGGCCGACAGCGCGCGCGCCTTCTCCTTCCCGCGCTCTATCATGTCGAGCATCAGCTTTGACGTTTCGCTCACGTCGTTCAGCGCCAGTTTTAAGAGGGCCCGTTTTTCTCCGCGCGCGGGGACTTCTATCTTCACCGCCCGCCCCGCGTTTTTCGTGAGCATTTCCTGCAAAAGCGCCTCGTCGGGGATATGGCTTTCGAGCAAGATTTCCTTGGGCACTATCGTCTGGTTGATATAATATTGAAGCATAAATGCGGAAACGACTTCCTCCTTGGTCGATAACGTCGGCGCGTCGAGATGATGTATTTCCCTGCCCGACAGCCTTCCGTCCCGAACGAAGAACACCGTCACCTGCGCGGCGGGCGTCCGCGTACCGGCATCGGAATTACCCGCGCCGTGATCGGCCGCGAGAACGATATCCATATTGCCGGATGAGAGCAGATCGACCCGCTGTTTTTCGATCACCGAATTCGCCGCGATTATCGTATCGCGCCAGTACGCCGCCTTTTCAAAATCCAGCGCCGCCGCGGCTTCCTCCATCTGATGTTTCAGCAGGCCGAGCGTTTCCTTGTTCTTCCCTTTCAGAAACGCTATCACGCTGTCTATATCGGCCATATATTCGTCCCGGTCCGCCGCGGCGCAGCAAAACCCCCTGCACCGGCCGATATGCCCGTACATGCACAGCTTCGCGCCCTCGGGGAATTTCGCCGTCCGGCACCGCTTCAGCCGGTACACGTCGCGCAGCAGTTCTATAATGCGATTGACGGATTTCACATCGGCATAGGGGCCGAAATATTTACTGCCGTCGTTCCTCAGCACGCGCGTCTTTTCGATACGCGGCCATTCCTCGCCGAGCGTTATCTTGATGTACGGATACGTCTTGTCGTCGCGCAGCATCACGTTATATTTCGGGAGATACTTTTTGATAAGCGTGTTTTCGAGGATCAGCGCTTCCATCTCCGTCTGGGTCACGATGGTCTCAAATTCCGCGATATGCGACACGAGCGCCGCTATCTTCGGATCGTGACGCGACTGCGAACGAAAATACTGCCGCACGCGTTTGCGCAGCGAGGACGCCTTGCCTACATAGATGACTTCTCCGTATTCGTCCTTATGCAGATAGATCCCCGGTTTGTCCGGCAGTTTTTTCAGATTGTCTTCGATATCAAACATGGTATTTTTCAGATAATCACGAACCGTCCCACGCCGCCGAAAGCGCCGCGGAAAATGCCGCGCGTTTCGCCGCGTCCCACACGGGATCGGCCATAAGCGCCGTGATTTCATCGTTCTTGTAGACGTTTTCCTCGAAATTTTCGAGCTGCTTGGTTTCGCCGGGGAATTCGATAATGTCGCCGCTGACGCAATACGACGCCACCGATTTCTCCAACGCGTTGCTATGCTCAAGCCGGTACTCCGACAGCCAGCGCGCAAAGTCGAGAGCTTCCGTCTTTTCACGTTCGGACACGTCTTCGTTCGCGTAGACGCGGTAACGGCTTTCCGTCAGTATGCTGCCGGGCGATTTCGCGCTCAATGTTTTCAGCGGAAGCATCACCGAATCCTCCGCCATCTCCGCGTTCAGCTTGCGTATATCGTCGTACGCGTCGCTGTCCGCGAGAAGGAACGCCGCCTTGCCGCCGGTGAATATCTTCTCCGCGTTTTCCTTGGAATACTTCTCCTTGTTAATAAAATCAGTACCGCGTATGCCGGGAGCGAACCGGCCCGCAAGCGTCGCGGTGTACGCCTCGAAGGTCGCCGTGTACTTGTCCAAAACGGGCTCGACGACGGTATCATCGGAACTCGTCACCGCTATTTCCTCCGTATCGAGACCCGAAAATACGACGGACATCAGCCGCCCGACGATAAGCGAAGAATCGCCGCCGGCCACCGAATAGACGCCGTTCAGCTCCGCGCTGCGCGCGCCCTTCTTCGCCGGGAACGTGTAATTTTTCCCGTTCAGCGTGTACGGCTCCGGCGTGCCGTTTCGTATATAAACGTCCAGGCCCGTAATAAAAGTGGCCCATTCCGTATAATTCGCCGCGCGCATATCGGCGAGATACGTATCCGCGTTCGCGCCGCCCGCAAGCTCGGCCATCAGCCGCTTATCCGCGACGAGACCAAAACCGAGCGCGTTCCACGGCAGGCCGCCGTTTTCCGTACCGGCAAGCGTGTTCGAGAGGTCTGTCAGCACGTCCGATTCCACGATATCCGAAGCGCCGGTTTTCGACGGCAGCACATACACCGCCGGCGGATCGTCCGAATTAAGCAGCCTGCGGACGGCCCGTTCATTTCCGTCCGACACGATCGTTTCGATTTTGATCCCGGTCTGTTCCTCATATGCCGACACCGCTTCTTCTATAAATATCCCGTCGTCGGGAGTTCCGAAGTACGCGATAAAATCATGCTCCGAAGCGGTCGTTATCCCGTCCGGATTCTCGCTCCGCGCGCTGCCGATACACGATACCAGCACCGCCGCGATGGCCGCGATCAGTATTAAAAACGCGACTATGAGCAGTATGTATATTTTTTTATAAGCGTTCATTATCTTAGCTTCCTGATTCGTTTCACTTCCTTTGATGTGTATCCGGGCAGGCCGTAAAAGTTTTTCTGCTTTTTCTTGGCGCGCTTCCGGACCGCGGACGAGATGACCGAATAGATCAGCCACAGCGCAAATATGCCGATAAGGGCTATCACTATTTTAATGATAACGGAAACCACTTTTCCCGCGCCCACGAAAACTTTTTTCATGCTCGTCGCTTTCACGTCCGCCGCCGCGACCATATCCACCGAGCCTATCTCGATATCCTTATAATACACCGTCGCCCGGCCGACGCTGTCGCCTTTCTTGACGGGCGCCGCAACGGATTTATCCGCGCGCACCTCGATCCGCAGATCGTCGCCCGCCCCGCTCATCGGGGTAAGCATCGGCAGATCGCTGCCCGCCACGGCTTTGACGGCATCTTCCGTTCCGTTCGTCACAGTCACGTCCGAAAGTTTCTTGCCTTTCTCCACCGCGTTCACGAGCTTGAAATTATGAAAACCGTACTCGAACAGTTCCTCCGCGTCAGCGTACTGCAAATTCTCCTTCGCGCCGAGCACCACCGCGATAAGCTCGATCCCGCCGCGTTCCGCTCCGGCGGCGATACAGTAACCAGCTTCCTCCGTATAGCCGAGCTTGATCCCCGTCGTCCCGTCAAACTTTATCGGCCGTTTGTGCCGATACACCGACACCTCGCCGCTCGTATCCGTCAGCATCTTATTCCCGTTTTTCAGATCGCGGGCGTCGCTCTTATTCGTCGCGGGAATCGTATGGCTCACCGTTCCGGCGTATTTCCGGAACGACTCGTTTTTCATCGC
>JAISEX010000221.1 GCA_031263875.1 Eubacteriales Family XIII. Incertae Sedis bacterium
TTTTATGACATATTTCCTCGTTCTCATATCTCGACCCATCCTTTCCTTGGATAAATCTATTATATCATAATATTTAGATGACGCAAATCACTAGTGCCCTGTGGCCTCTAAAACTTGTCGATAATCGCCGAGGATTTTTTTGTCAGACGAGGCGGAGGGTTCCGTTGATACTTGTGGTATCAACGGGTTCCGACAACGAAGTATGACGGAAAAAGACTGGCGAGTAGTAAAGTTTTAGAGGCTACAGGACACTATACCCCTCCGATCCCTTGCGCAAAAACATGCGGGCAAAATGTATAACACACCCGTCCTCTTACGGCGTTCCCGTTTTTCGCGTAACCCCAAAACTGTGCGGGCGAAAACATAACGTAAGCGCCCTCTCCCTGCCGTCACCAACCCGCAAAAAATTAAGAGGAGGGGCAAAAGCGCCCCGCCCCCTAAGGAAGAAGAAGATTCGCCCGCTGCCGCGACCAAAGCCACGGTCAGGGCGCTGGATCAAGCTGTGTTGACGTCCCGGATAACATCGAGCAATCGTATAATATCCGCGGCGTGCACGTCGCCGATGGTGCCGACGCGAAAGGTGTCCGCCTGCGATATCCGGCCGGGGTAAAGGACAAATCCGCGCTCTTTCACGCGCGAATAAAACCCGGTAAAATCGAAATCCGCGTTCGGGTAGAGGAACGAGGTGATGACGGGAGATTGAAGCCGCTTCGGGAGCAGGGCGTCGAAGCCGAGTTCCGCCATTCCCGCCGTCAGCAGCCGGCGGTTTTCGGTATATCTCCGGTAACGCGCTTCGATGCCGCCCTCCGCCTCGAGTTCGTCCAGAGCGCGGTAAAACGCGCGCACGACGTGGGTCGGCGAGGTGAAGCGCCACTTGCCGCCCGCGTCCATTTCCCGCCACTGGTCGTACAGGTCGAGGGAATATGACCGGGCGTTTCCGCGGCATTTTTCAAGCTCCGTTCGCCTGGCGATAACAAAGCCGAAGCCGGGTACACCCTGCAGGCATTTGTTCGATGAGCTGATCAGAAAGTCGATCCCCAGATCGTCCGCGTCCAAAGGTATGCCGCCAAACGAGCTCATCGCGTCGACGATAAGCAGGCGCCCGGCATTCTTTACGGCCCGCGCGAGAGCTTCGAGCGGGTTGAGTATGCCCGTCGTCGTTTCGAGATGCACCACGGCCACATGGGTGAGAGCCGAATCATCCTTGAGCCGGCGCGCGATCTCTTCGGGATCCGGCGCCTCGGTTTCCGCGAGAGCGTATTCCGTGTACGGCAGGTTCAGCGCGGCCGCCATGCGCGCCATGCGTTTCCCGTAAGCGCCATTCGTTATGACAAGCAGTTTTCCGTCCGGCGGGATCGCGCTGCCAAGCGTCGCCTCAACGGAAAACGATCCGCTGCCCTGCATCAACACGGCCGTGTAACCGTCCGCGTTTTTCGCCGCCAGCGCCGTCAGACGGCGGCGGATATTCTGCACGATATCCTCGTTATAATCCGGATCCCACGTGCACCAATCCCGCAGCATCGCGTAGCGCACGCCCTTTGTCGTCGAAAGCGGGCCGGGCGTCAGCAGCAGATACGGATTATCGGGAACGGCGTCAAACACGGTATTCATGTTCCGCGCCTCTCGTGATCGCTTCGATAAGTTTCGGCAGAACGGTGATATCCTCGATAACGAAATCCGCGCCGGCTTCCTTATATTTGCGCGTCGCGCCGACAAGGATTTTTTCGGCTTCGCCCGCGCTCAGACCCGCGAATTCTTTTTCGCTCAGCCCGACCATGCTCGAACCTTCCAGCACGCCGGCGCACAGGCAGCCCGCATTGACGGCCTCCTGCATATCCGCGGCCGTATCGCCGATTTTCAGCGCCGACCCGATGGAGGGGACGCCGAGTTTTTCGAGATTGCGCCACAGCATGTAGGGATAAGGCCGTCCGATCCCGCCCGTTTCGTCGGGGCAGACCACGGC
The DNA here is from genome assembly GCA_031263875.1 of Eubacteriales Family XIII. Incertae Sedis bacterium. Taxonomy (GTDB): domain Bacteria; phylum Bacillota; class Clostridia; order Peptostreptococcales; family Anaerovoracaceae; genus JAITEX01. Next base: position 1,964 of record JAISEX010000221.1, read on the forward strand.
GTCGGGCCGATAACCTCTGCGCCGCGCCTCCCGCTCGACCACGTCCATCATCGCCCGCGTATAACCCGTGGTCGAACCGATAACGATTCCTTTGTCTTGAAGCCGTTCGACCGTATCCAAAACTCCGGGGATCAATTCCGCATGCGAAGCCAGCACGTCAAATAGCGCGGGTTCAAAGCGTTCGTATACCGCATCGATATCCGCGTCCGTAAAAGCCGCGTCCCGCGCTTTCCGCCATTCCTCCGCTATTCTTGCGCCGCCGAGCATCTGCGCGATATGAGCGCGCTTCCCAAGTCCCATCGGAGCGCGCGTTTCCTCCATCGTCGGCGTTACGCCGAAGTATTCAAACGCGGTAATAAACGCGTCGACCGGCGCAAAGCTCCCGTAATCGACGACCGTTCCCGCCCAGTCAAATATTATCGTTGTAATTTTACTCATGTTATTCTCCTTTATAATTTTCCCCTATAATCATCCTGTATAATTGCTGTCAAGCGTTTCGCTTTACACGCGATTCCCTCTCGTCCTCGCAGGGGTTACTCATGATCCCTGTCAAGCGTTCTACTTTACGTGTAATCGGACCTGTGCCTGTCAAGTGTTTCACTTTACACACAATTCCTCTCGTCCGCGCAGACGTTACGCATAATCTCTGTCAAGCGTTTCACTTTACGTGTAATCGGACCTGTGCCTGTCAAGCATTACACTTTATACGCAAAACCGCCGTCAAGCGTTTTACTTTACGCAAAACCGATTCGTCTTTACAATCACCGCCCGCAACCACTGTCAAGCATTTCGCTTTACACGCAATCACCGTCAAGCGTTTTACTTTACACGAAATTCCTCTCGTTCCCGCAGGCGTTACGCATGATCTCTGTCAACCATTACACTTTACACGCAACCGCCGTCAACCATTACACTTTACACAAAAACCACTTCACTTCTCCCTTACCACTAGTATACGGCAAAACATCTCCTACGATCCGTCCCCGGCTGCCGGCTGCCCTCTCTGCCGCACCGCCTTTACCGCCACCTCATAGAGCACGCGAACCACGATATTGATAATGAGGATCAAGAGGCTCATCGCGGCGGCTTGGGCGATATTACCCGCTTCCTCCATATGCGTTATCGATATCGACGCGATGCGGAATCCCGCGCTGTACAGGAACACCACCGCCGAAACCGTCACCATCGCGTTCACAAAATAGTACATGAATATTTCGAGTATCGCCGGCAGCGAAAGCGGCACGCTCACGCGCAGAAAGGTTTTCCACCGCGGGACGTTCATGCTGTCGCTGACGCTTTCATATTCCTTATCGAGTTTTTTCAGGCAGCTCGACGCCGTGAGAAACGGCACGGAAAAGTAGTGGAGTATATTCGACAGCACGAGAATGATTATCGTTCCGTATATGAAGTGCAGCGGGTTTTCCCGGTCGTTGAAGAAGAATATAAACGAGAGCCCGATGACCATGCCGGGCAGCGCAAGCGGCAGGACAGACAGCAGCTTCCCGTACTTTCGCAGCAGGCCGAATCCGCTCGTTTTCTCCATCATATAGGCGTACACAAAGACGAACGCCGTCCCGATCAGCGCCGTCAGAAACGCCATCTCGAGCGAGTGGTAAAAGCTCTCGATCCCACCCGCGGATTCGTT
>JAISEX010000226.1 GCA_031263875.1 Eubacteriales Family XIII. Incertae Sedis bacterium
TAGCCGAACAGCTCGGACTCGAGCAGTTGCTCGGGGATAGACGCGCAGTTTATCTTCACGAAAGGTTTATCTTTCCGGTCGCTGCGCTTGTGGATTATCTCAGCGGCTATGCCTTTGCCGGAACCGGTTTCGCCCGTAATCAGCACGTTGCAATCGAACTGCGCCACTTTCAGCAAAGCCTGCAGCATCTCCTGTGAACGCGGGCTTTCGAACACATAGTCCTTTGAATCCTTCAGCAGACCGCCGGCGATGGTAACGAGCCTGTTGCGCTGTTCGAGCATCTGCATCCACGGATAACGGGCGTCGTTCTTCACGCCGCGCAGGACGTAGGCGGGCACGTCGACGGCGGCCGCGAGCTCCGTAAAGAAATCGTAGATATTATCGACATAACCGCGGTAATAGGACATATTCAGGTCTTTGCCGAGCGCTTCGGCGGCGAGCCCCGCCACCTTGCTCTGCCCGCCCCACCCCGCAAAGAGAACGGAGCCGCCGGGTTTCGCGAGCATGACGCAGCCGGGTTCCGTCATGGGCCGGTCGGAGCAGTTGATAACGACGTCAAAAGAGTCGAGCTTGTTCATCTCAACCCTGATCTTCGATATGTCATTCACCTCGAAGTTATGGCACTCGTCGTATATGGCTTTTATCAGCGGATCCGGTTTGCCCGTATCGCCATCCGTGACGCCGACAAGACGGCCGGTTTCGCCGAGCTTTTTCCGCGCGGCGAGAGCGCAGAATATGCCCATCTTGCTCGTCGCGCCGAGGATTATCACCTTGTCTTTCTTGTGCGTCATGCGGTAGGTTTCCGCCGCCTGCCCGGCGGTATTGACCGCGGAAAGCTGCACGGACTCGCTGAGCTGCGGTATCCGTTTTATCACGGGACTGTTTTCAAACAGCACCGCCTTGCCCTCCACGTGGACTTGCGCCATATCGAAGTCGATCTTCGTTATCTTATCGAGATGAAGCGGCGTGCCCGTCAGCGAGCTGAGCGAACATATCTCGTCGCCGACCGCGATGCCATATCTATTACCATACGCGGAACCGATTTCCTCCACGACGCCGTACAGCGTGCCGCCCGTCCCCGTTATGCTGTTGTGCAGCTTGCCGCGCTCGGACACGATGCGCAGGATTTCCGCGGACACCCCATCGGCGTTTCCGAACGAGGTTTCCATAAACTGCTGGAAGCACGTGATATCAATGTCGAGAATGCGCACGTCAACGAGCACCTCGCGGGAACCGATCTCCGTGCTGTTGTCGATTTCCCACGCGGAATAGGGAAAAAATCCCTTGGGCCGTATCGCCCGGTAAATGCCGAGTACATCTCTCTTTTCCATAGCTAGCGTTTAATTATCCCTTAATAGCGAACTTCGCTCTCTTATTCCTTGATGTTAATATTTTCCACATTATTCCTCGCCATCGAGGATGTCGAGCCTCGTCTGCGTGTAACCGTCGCTGTCGAGGTACTCCTCGTACGTTATCGCATCCTCGAGATCGTCTATCTCGGGAAGTTCCTTTAACGATGAAAGGTCCAGGCTTGCGAGAAAATTCTCCGTGGTTCCGTAAAGGATCGGCCTGCCAACCGCTGCCGACCGCCCCTTTTCCTCGACGAGATTTTTCCGCGCCAAACCTTCGAGCACGCGGTCGCTCTTGATCCCGCGAATCGAATCGATCTCGCCCTTCGTGACGGGCTGTTTATACGCGACGATCGCGAGCACCTCCAGCGCGGCCTGCGAAAGCCTGCGCTCCTTGACCGGCGTGCAAATCGTCCGGATATAATCGTGATTGTTCTCCGCCGTCACGAGCTGATATTTGCCGTCCACCTCGCGGATACGGATACCGCGCCCGGCCTCATCATATTCCGCTTTCAATTCCTCAAAACAACGTTTTGCCTCCGCCTTTTCCACATCCATCGCGCTCGCCGCTATCTTCACGTCGAGCGGTTCGCCCCACACGAACATCATGGATTCAAAGGCTGATTTTATGGTTTTATCCGTCGGCATTATTCGTGTTCTCCTTTTGGCTTTCCTGAAAGCGCAACCTCGATATCCGTAAAATTTCCCGCCTGACGAACGCTGACGAAATTCGCCCGCGCCATTTCGAGCAAGGAAACAAACGTCACGACCTTGTCGTACCGGCCCCCGTCCGGCAGAAGCAGATTCTTGAAACTTGTATAGCCATCCTTGACCTTTTTCAGCAGTTTCCGTATCGCGCTCTTTTTCGACGCGACGCTCATGCGCTCGCGGCCGATGCCCCCGCGTATCTGCAGCAGTTCCTCGTCCTTCTTCTTGCGGTAGATAAACGCCTTAAACGCCGCGATAAACTTCTCCTGATCCATAATCAGATATTCGTCGGGTTCCCCCGTGAACAGGCTGAGATCCTCCTTCGGCTTTGTCAGGCGAAGCGCCCCGGCCTCTATCTGCGCCTCGAGAAGCGCCGCCCGCTTCTTGAACAGCGTATATTCGATGAGCTTGCGCGTCAGGTCGGTCCGCGGATCTTCCTCCACCTCACCGTCCGTCTTGATGCGCGGAAGCAGCATCCGCGACTTCAGCTCTATCAGCGTCGCGGCGAGCACGAGAAAATCCGCGCCGACGGGAATATTCCGCCCGCGCATATGCTCGATATAATCGAGATACTGAGCCGTTATCTCCGAAACCCTGATGTCGTAGATATTCATCTCCGCCTGCTCGATAAGATAGACGAGCAGGTCGAAGGGCCCCTCAAAATTATTCAGCCTCACCTTGTATGACATATTAAAAATTATATCATAGAAGTCGGCCGCGGTCCGTCAAAGATTGGAAAGGGCGGCAACTCTCGTTTGTCATTGCGGGCAGCGACCGCAGGGAGCGTGATCCGCAATCCCCCAGACAGGGGTATTTTTTTTTCGGGCGCATGGGGCACGCAGGCATGAGATTCTCAGTAATCGCAGGACAGTCTTACGCAAACATTCACAAAAATAGCCTCTTATTCCCCCGTGCCCCCACCGGGCTATTCGGGGCTCCGGCCTCGGCGCTCATGGCAAGTGCTGAAAATAGAGGGTGCTTCGTGAACTCGGTTCTCATAATTGTTTCGCAGCGACATCCGCGCCGTGGCTGCTACCGCACCCCTCCTATCCCTTGCGCGTCGCCTTCGCTCGTGCCTCGCTCTGGCTCCCTTATGCGGGCAGAATACACAGCGCCTCCAGCCCTACACGGCGAATCAGTTCATCGCGTGAGCCACACCAAACTCGCGAGAACCAAAACCTGACCCAACCGTCCTCTCCCTGCCGTCATCCTTGCGCGGGAAGCGCGAGAAAAGCACCCAACACACTCATCCTTAATACGGCGAACTGCTTTTATCACACGCGCGCCAAATCACGCGAGATAAAACCCGACACAAGCCCCCTATTATGCCGTCTCCCCTTGTCGTTTCAGACT
>JAISEX010000296.1 GCA_031263875.1 Eubacteriales Family XIII. Incertae Sedis bacterium
TCATCAAAATTTCAGGCGCTAGTTATCATGCGGATTTTTCCTATGTTGGTTCGCTGTTTTTATTCGGTTGGAAAGTAATTCTTTGGCCGCTTGCAGCTCTGCCTTCCTCGATGCACTAAGGTTTTTCCCAGCTCGGTTGATATAGAACGTCAACATCCTCATTCCCGAGCTGGGACCTTTCGGCGATACCTTCTTCGAATCATCGACGCCGAGAACGTCGAAATCCCGCGGCAGCACGACGGCCGCCGCGCACACAGGGCCCGCGAGCGACCCGCGCCCTACCTCGTCGACGCCGATCACATAGCGGACCCATTTGCTATCGTACAGGTCATTTTCATACTGCTTCATATCGGCAAGCCGCCGGCGCAGCTTTGCCTCCCGCTCAACCTTCGTCAGACCCATGCCCGCTCCCCGCTTCCGGCGCCCGCTCTATCGTCACGCGCCCCAGTTTCCCGCTGCGGAATTCGTCGAGGACCGTCCGCGCCGTCCGTTCGTAATCGATCTTCTTCCCCGGAAGCAGAAAGCCGCGTTTCCGCGCGATCGCCTCCATCAGCGCAAGCGCCCCGCCGGTTTCGCGCGCGTCGCCGTCCGGCAATTCGCTCATATCGACGCCGTACCGCGGCGCGATCATCTCCGGATATTCGCCCGCAAGGAAACGGATCAGTTCCAAGCCGAGTTCCTCCGTGTCCATAATGCCCTCCGGTATCGAGCCGCAGAACGCGAGATGGAGCCCCACGGTCTGATCCTCGAACTTCGGCCACAAAATGCCCGGCGTATCGAGAAGCTGCATGCCGTTTTCGAGCGTGATCCACTGCTTGCCGCGCGTGACGCCCGGCCGGTTCCCCGTCGCCGCGCTGCGCCGGCCCGTCAGCCGGTTGATTAGCGTCGACTTGCCGGAATTCGGTATGCCGATCACCATAATGCGCAGGACGCCGCGCCTCGTTTCGAGCTTGCCGAGCCGGTTCGTCAGAACGCTCGCGGCCGCCGGCTTCATGCTGTCCAGCGCGAGAGCCGTCCGCATATCCTTCATCTCATAGCGGCGAAAATAATCGAGCCAGGCGGAGGTCGCGGCCTCGTCCGCAAGGTCGCTCTTGTTCATCACGAGCACGCGCGTCTTGCCCGCCGTCAGCTCCGAGAGGATCGGGTTTCGGCTCGACACGGGAATGCGCGCGTCACAGACCTCGACGACCGCGTCGACGAGTTTCAGATTCTCCGCGATAAGCTCGCGGGTTTTCTTCATATGGCCCGGATACCAGTTAAATGTCTGCATACTGCCTTCTCATTATCGGGCGGTTTCACAAGCCGTTAAGCAATTTGAAACGCCCCTTATAAACGAACGACGCCCTGCGGCGCCGGTCATTATTATTCTTAATTATATGTTTTGCCTTATTTCCGCCGCGCATAGGATGTGGGTCGCTGCGCTCCCAGTTGCAGCGAATGGATCACCGCCTCGCGAAACAAATTCCGCATGAAAAATATTCCCATCGGCAGTTTTCCCGGCTCGCATTTTCTTTACGTGCGGTAAAACGGTCACCCTTACGCTTCCTTCGAGCGTATACGCGCCGATTTACCCGTGCGCTGCCGCATATAATTCAGTTTTGCCCGGCGAACAAAACCGTGCTTCACCACCTCTATCCTGTCGATCTTCGGCGAATGGAGCGGGAACGTCTTCTCGACGCCGACGCCCGACGCGACGCGGCGCACCGTAAACGTCCGGCTGATGCCGCCGTTCTGCATCTTCAGCACAAAGCCCTCGAATATCTGGATTCTCTCGCGCTGGCCCTCTTTGATCTTGATATGGACCTTGACGGTATCGCCGATTTTGATCTCCGGCACGTCGTCCCGCAGATAGTCCTGTGTGATCGATTCAAGTATATTCATCAGTTATTTCCTCCCTCGCCCAAAGGCAAACCACCCGAAACGTTCTTGGTTCCCCGCGCCCTGTGCGCCGACCAGCGGACCGCCCGCAATAACGGTACATATAATACCACATTTTCGCCCCGGATTTCAAGTGCGGTTTCAAAAGTCACCCGCGAGAAGCGCGAATATGTAATAAAATTATTCGATCGGGCCGATATTCCATTTTCAGTACAGTCCGCGCACAAGCCGCAGCCGCAGTTTTTTGTGCCACGGCAGGGTGCGTTTGACGGTTTCGAGGGCGGCATCTTTGAAGCGCACGACCTGCAGGATTTCATCGCGGCTCAGCGCCCGTCCGCCGAAACGCGCCGCGCGGTGGATAGTCAGGACGGCGGTGATTTCCTCCGCGCTTATGCCGGTTAGCGCCTGTATCTCACCGATCCGCTCGAACAGCGAGGTATTTTGGCCGCCAAGTCCGATCTCCCGCAACAGGTCGAAGGCGTAGAGCAGCAGCGCCTGCGCCGCCTTGTTCGCATCGGAGGATCCGCACGCCGCACGCCGCCGGCGCAGCGCCGCCCGTTTCCGTAGAGAGAAAATGAGCGCGAACAGCGCCAGCGCCGCGGCGAGGGCCGCCGCTATCCACAGCATCGTTTTTCCGGAAATCGACGGCATCGAGAACGAGAAACGGCTTCCGCGGTTTTCAGCGGCGTCCGCGTCATCGGGTTTTTCTTCGGGCTCGGCCGTTATGCGCAGACTGCCCGCGCCCGCATCGCCCTCCGAGATATCCTCGGGCTGCTCCATCACATTCAGGTAGGTCGGCGTCGCCTCGAACGGGATCCAGCCCACGCCGTCCACGTAGAATTCCGCCCACGCGTGGGCGTGCGTGTCATCGAGCCGGAACAGCGTGCGCCCCGAAGCGTCAGCCGCGTCATCCGGCGTTATCAGATAGCCCTCGACATAACGCGCGGGAATTCCATAGTAGCGGACCAGCAGCGCCGCGGCGGTCGTGTAATGGACGTCGTAGCCGCGCTTTTCACGCTCGACAAAATTCTGAAAAAAATCCCGGCCGGCCGCCGCGCTCGCGTCGACCGTATCGCTGTAGGCCGCCCGCGACGCGAGAAACGTGAGGATCCGCTGCTTGACATAGGGATACGGCGGATGCCAGTCGTCGCCCGCGTCATAGGCGCCGAGGTGTTTTTCGATCAGCGCGCGCGTGGAATCCGGAAGCTGCCGGTACCGCGCATAGACGTACGCGCTGTAATGGCTTTCGTTTTTCATATAACGTTCGGCGGCCGCGCCGCCTTCCGCGGCGGCGGTCAGCACACCGGCCGCGACTTCGGGATACCGCTTCACGAGATTCTGCGTCGCCCAGTACTGGTATTCCCGGTCGCCCCGCAGACCGGACGACCGTAATTTCTCGTCGCCGATATCGTTTGCGGAAAGCAGATTCGCGCCGGCTTCGCTTATCTCGTAGGGCGCGAAGATATACCGGCTGCTTTCGCCGATATTTTTCACGGAAATCACGGCGGCCTTCTCGTCCGCTTCGGACAGACTTCCCGCCTGCGCCGTCTGCGTCTGGCCGTAAAAGCCGTCCTCGTGAAGGCTCGCAAACGTCGCCGCGTTTTCAGCGCGCTCCGCGGGGGACAATTCGCTCCACCCCGTGCCATTATATTCATCGCCGACAAACCCGCGAAAATATAACGAATCGGGCTCGTCCATCACGATCTCCACGCGAACGTCGCCCGCGTGCGTCGTCCGGTTTTCGAGGTTCGTGAAATCGCCGTGCGGTAAATAACTGCCGCTCTTTCCGTACCGCCATTCGTCGAGAGCGGATATAATATGCGATTTGGCCCGCGTTATCCCGCCGGCTTCCGGCAGATTTAGTGCGGCGAAAACGGCCCCGCCCGTTACACACAGCAAAATAGCCGATGTGATAAGTATCGTTTTCACGGGCCGGTTCGCGCGAAACGGTGACGCGGCGCTTATGCGAACGAGCAGCGCAAATGAGAGTATAAAAACCGGCAGCAAAAATACCGCGAGCGTCCCGCCGAGCGTGGCCACGGCCACCGAAAACAGCATTAACAGAAGCGCCGCGAGCAGGACGCCGCGGGTTTTTATTATATAAACGAGAAGGCTCACGAAAACGATACCCACGACGGCGATAAACACCGCCACGCACAAGCGGTTATCCCCGGTGTAGATATCCGTTTCAAACCGCGGGAATATGCGGCCGAAGCGCCGCTCCAGCATACCGGCGACGGAATTCGCTGTCAAGCAAAATCCTTGCATTAGAGACGCTCTCGCTATTACGGCACACAGCAGCGCGACACCCGCGCAGATGAACGCCGCGATACGGGCGCGCGTTATCCCGCCCCGCCGCTTTTCGTTATTCGCGCATTCTATCCGCAATCCGCCCGCCGTCATCTATACCACCACCTCATACATATCGTCCGCTATCGTTTCCGGCGTCATCTCAACGCAGTCCGCTTCCGCCGTTTTTGCCGCCCGGACGACAAAGCGCGTCACGCGCGACAGCGGCGCAAGCGACGCCTCATCATACGCCGTTTCCGCCGCGACGATCACGATATGCGATTGCGGGGCGGTTTTATAGACGCCGACATAATGCGCAAGGCAACCTCGGCTGTCAAACGCCTGCCGCGCCGACAGCAGTTTATCGGCCAATCCGTTCACGTCATCTTCGGACGCTATCTTATACCGGTGAAAATTCCCCTCGTCCGTATCGTACCAGCCCGCGTCATGCGTCACGCCGGACGCGGCGAGATTTTGCGACAGGGAGAGAAAGACCTCGGCCGCCGCGCCGCAGAGCGAAGCGTGGGGCAATTCGCCCGCAGGATTTCCCGTTTCAAAAAGCAGCAGCGCCGAACGTTCTACCGGCAGTCCCGGCTCCCTGACGATAATCTTGTCGAGTTTGCTCGTCAGCTTCCAGTGAATGCTTTTGATGCTGTCACCCGGCACGTATTCGCGGTTCCACAGCGGCTCGGAGATGTCGTAGCCCGTTTTCACGGACGAATATTCCGCTTCGCTCGCCTCCGCTCCGGGCGACGGTTCGAACGCGACCTGCGACCGGTAGAGATCGGGATAGACGACGGCGGAACCCGAAACGGCCGCGGTTCGTTTCACAAAGGTCAGCCCCGTCAGATCGTATAATTTCATGCCCTCCATGCGAAAGCGTATCCGCCCGCACTGTGCCGATTCGACCGTAAACGGTATCGCGCATATTCCGAAACGTGATAATGAAAACGTCAGCGGCAGGACCGACGCGTCGCCCGTCAGGATATTTTCGCAGACCAAAGCGCCGCTTACGCGGGCCGTGAGAAAGAGTCCTTTCGATTCGGCATGCAGCGTTCCCGCGCCCGTCTTATGCTTGTCCATTCCCGCCCGCATCTCCACGCGCAGCGCCGGACGAAGCCGCGCAAGGCGGTGCAAGATGGCGCAGATAACGGGGAAAATCAGCACCAGGCCGAACGCGATATCGGCGGCGGCAGCCCGCGAAAACAGGCAGACCGCGGCGGCAGAAACGAGAGCGACGCTATAAAAGATCCACGATTTCAGCATCAGGCCGTCACATCACCGGAAGCTCTATCCGGTCGACGATCTCGCGGATAATGCCGGCGGAATCCCGCTCACTCATGCGCGCTTTCGGGCTCAGCACCAGCCGGTGCGCGCAGACGTCCGCGCAGACCGCACGGACGTCTTCCGGCACGACGAAATCCCGGCCCCGAACCACGGCGTAGGACTTCGCCATCAGGCAGAGCGCGAGGGCGCCGCGCGGACTGATGCCGAGCGCCACCATTTCGTGCGCCCGCGTTTCCTCCGCGAGCCGCGTAATGTAATCGTATACGATATCGGACACGTGGACGGCGGCCGCCGCTTGCTGCAGGGCGAGGATCTTGTCCCGGTTCGCCACCTCAGCTACCGCGTTCAGCGGATTTTCCGTGTGCCGGTCTTTGAGTATGTTTATCTGGCTGTCGTGGTCGGGATAGCCCATCTTGAGGCAGATCATAAACCGGTCCATCTGGGACGCGGGCAGCATCTGGGTTCCCGCCGAGCCGACGGGGTTCTGCGTCGCCAGCACGATAAACGGTTCGGGGATCGCGTGCGTGACGCCGTCGACCGTGACGTTGCCCTCCTCCATCACCTCCAAAAGCGCCGACTGCGTTTTGCTCGACGTCCGGTTTATCTCGTCGGCCAACAGCAAGTTCGTCATAACGGCGCCCGGCTTGTAGACGAGATCGCCGGCGTCTTTCTGCAGGACCGAAAAGCCGATAATGTCGGATGGCACGCTGTCGCTCGTGAACTGTACGCGCTTGTAATCGAGGCCGAGCGCGCGGCTGAAGGCGATGGCGAGCGTCGTCTTCCCGACGCCGGGAACGTCTTCGATCAGCACGTGGCCCTTCGACAGTATGGCCATAAAGACCTTTTCGATAACGTCGTCCTTCCCGATAATGACCTTTCCTACCTCGTTCATAATGGTTTCGGTTTCATGTTTCATCTGCGGTTCTCCGTTTTCTCAGTAATGCTATAAGAGCGGCCAACGCGAGCGCGATTGCCACCGCGACTGCGCCGATCACCAGCGGCAGTCTGTCAAGTTTTTTGCTTGCGCTCATTAACTCGTTATGTTTCATGTGTAATTTTCCACTGTCAAGTTTTTTACTTGCGCCCATCAATTCGTTATATTTCATGCGCGGGTTTTCGTCGTTTTATCAGCAGTATAATGATAGCCAATGCGAACGCGACTGCCACCGCAACAGCTCCGATCACGAGCGGCAGCCTGTCAAGTTTTTTACTTGCGGCAGTCAGCTCAGCGTATCCCGTTATCTCGCCGCGGTACTTCTCGTCGAGTTTTTCGATCCGCTGCAGATAGCCCCGCAAGGTTTTCCGGTCGCCAAATCCGATTTCGTCGAAAGGATAGAGTTCGTTCAGAACACCCGTATTGATCGCCGCCACTTCTTTCTCGGCGGCTTCGGCGGCGGCGTCACTTTTGTCCAGATCCAGGCGTAAATCTTTCCCGCTTATCACGTCGATGATCGCTCCGCGTCCGTCATCGTTCAAATCCATATGCGCGGACAAGGCTTCGCTGTCGTTTTTTATCTTCAATTGCTCCATCGCGTCCGCGAGGATATGATAGGTGAACACATACGAACGCTCCTCCGGCGGTACCCGTTTATACGCGTCAAAAAGCGCCGTGACCGTTTCCCGGCCGCTCTCGCCAGTCTTCCGCGACAGCAGCGCGATGCCGTTTTCAAGCTCGGTTATAGCTGCTTTCACGCCGCTGCTTATCTCCGCGCGGAAATCAAACAGGCCGCGCCGGTTTTCCCGCAGACGCAGCACCGAAACGATGGCGCGCAGCGCGTGTTCGCCCGCCATGCTGTCCGGGCCCTGCTCCTTCACGTGCGCAAATCCGCCGTCGGGCATTTCAAAATCCAGCAGCACGTCAAGCACCGACACGCCATTTTTTATAAAACGCGCGTCCTCGTCCGGGTCTATGCCCACAGCGCAGAGCGCCACTATCACCTGCGCCGCGCTTTCCGAATTTGCATCGCCCCACGAGGTGAAGCCGCCATCCGCGCCCTGCTGCTGTGCAAGATACGCGAGCGCGCGGTCAGCCGCGTCGCGCACGCGCACCGAACGCGCCGTTCCGTCAGCCGCCGTTACCGCGAACCTTTCCTCGCTGTTATAATACGGCGCTAAGGCAGTCAGCGCCATAGCGGTGATGTCGATATTGCCGCCCGAGCCGTCAAGCGAAAAACTTCCGTCAGGCATTTGACTTGACAGTATCGCGCAGATAATATCCGCCCGTCCCATCGACGCGTCCGCCGGGATCTTATAGCGCATCGCGTCCACGGCGATCAGCCCCCAGATAAGGCCGTTCGTCCCCTGAGCGCCGAGCGGCGCAGTCGCGCCGCGGTCGTAGACGCCGTCCGCGATCAGATTTATTTCGCTCCCGTCCTCCGCTGTGCCGGCATGGATGGGATCGCCGCCCGCCGCGAGCAGCGCCACACTGATGCGGTGCCATTCGGTCGCGTTATCCTTATCGAGCAGACCCGCCGTTTTATATTTTTCTTCAACGTACCGCGTGATCTTTTTCCGGTAGGCCCGGTAATCCTCGGTGACGCCGAGCCGCCCGGTCCCGAGCGCAAACCAGTCGCCCTCCGAGCTTCCGGCTTCATCCGCGAAATTACCCTGCGCGTTCCGCCACGCTATTATCCGGTCAGCCGTTTCGCGAAGCCATACGTTTTTATCAGCCGAATCGCCGTTATTACCCTCCGCGTAAGCCGTCTGCGCCAGAAGCGCCGCGCAGAGCAAGATTATCAGAAGCGCCGCGCCGCGCGTTTTACCGAACCGCCCGCTCACCAGACCTTACCGTAATTATCCGACGAGGAGCCGCCCGACGACTGGCCGCCGCCGATGTCCTTCCCGTACGCCAGCGTATACCGTATCTTCACGACGTCGCCGTCCTTCAGCTTCGTGTCGGTAAAGCCGTAGCCGGGGAACGAGCCGTTTTTCGAATACATCCATCCCGACCCGACGAAGTAGTCCTTCTCGCCGAGGCTGTTATCGTCCTGGTTTCCGTTCTCGACATAGCCGTCATTATGCAGCGTTTCGATAAGGTCGGCGGGAATCGTGACGCCGGCGCCGACGCCCGTCCGCTTGATCCGCGCGAGATAAAAATTCGACGTAAAGCTGCCCGTGTGCGTGTAGGCAAACCCCCGGTCCGCGAGCAGCCGGTCAACGACCATCGCGCCGGTTTCGCGCTTGAAATTCGCGCGCGACATTGCGATGGCCAGCTGGTTCGCAAGTGCTTCGTCGAACGCGATCCGGCCGCGCGCCGCTTCGTCATAGGGATTCGCGTGCAGGCGGCGGAGCGCGTCGACGAAACCCATATCCGCGTCCGTCTGCCATTCCGGAAGATCCGGCAAGTCATCCAGCACCGCGTT
>JAISEX010000300.1 GCA_031263875.1 Eubacteriales Family XIII. Incertae Sedis bacterium
CGCGGCGGACGCGTTATCGTCAAAATGCATCACCTGCGGCTTGCCGTCACGCGCGGCGTGCGCTTCGCGCCCCGCCCCGTCCGCGATATCACGGGCCTTCTCACCGACGGTCACGACCATGTCGACGCCCGCCCGCGCAGCCTGCTTTCCCGTGTCACGGTGATGTCCGCGCGAATCGTCGCCGAGCTCGTTCATGCCCGCGAGCACCGCGATCTTCCGTTCTCCCGATACGGCCATCAGATATTCTATACCGGACGCCATCGAAGACGGGCTCGCGTTATAGACGTCGTCGATCACCTTCACGCCGTTCGCCGTGATCAGGTCGAGCCGGTGCGGTGTGCGTTTCAGCGTGCGCAGCGCTTCAGCCGACTGCTCCAGCGTGACGCCGAGTTCGGAAACGGCGGCGGACGCCAGCGCCGCGGTGACGCCGTTATACTTTCCCGCCGCGGGAATGCTAAAACGGGCGCTTTCCCCGCCGTGTTCTATGCGGAAACCGAGCTCCCGCTCGCTCACGTACGCTATGTCCTTCGCGACAAAATCGCAAACGGCACCCGTCCCCGCGGTCACGACCGCGTAGGTAATGCCGGGCAGATCGGCGACCTGCCGCAGATATTCGTCGTCGCCGTTTACCACGAGGGCGTTCCCCTCGTGAAGAAACGTCGTTATCTCCATTTTCGCGAGATAGATACCGTCGTCGCTGCCGAAGTTCTCGCGGTGCGACAGGCCGATATTGCCGATCACCGCCACATCCGGGCGCGCGATACGGGCAAGGCGCTCTATCTCTCCCGCGTGATCCATGCCCATTTCGAGAACGAGAACTTCCGTCCCTTCGGGCATCGACAGGATCGTCATCGGAACGCCTATCTCATTATTATAATTCATATCGGTGGAAATAGTCTTGAACTTTTCCGAGCAGATACGCGCAATCATATCCTTCAGCGAGGTCTTGCCGACGCTTCCCGTCACGCCGATCACCTTTGGCGACATGCGCATACGCACGTAGGCGGCGAGATCCTGATACGCTACAAGCGTGTCATCCACGGCGATCACGGCCCCGCTAAATCCGGCCGGAACGGTTTCGGGCCGCGACACGACGATTATCCGGCACATATCATCCGGCACGTCCGCGAGAAAATCATGCGCGTCGAAATATTCGCCTTTCAACGCGAAAAAGAGGCTGCCCGCCCGGACAGAGCGCGTGTCCGTCGACGCGCCAGCCGCGGTTTCCGCTCCGCTCCCCCGTATTATCCGACCCGCAACCGCGAGCGAAATTTCCTCCGCCGTCAGTTTCAGCATCTATTTCACCTCTCCCGACGGCTTGACGCTCTTATAGCGCAGAATTTCCTCCATAATGGTCTTCACAGCGGGCCCGACCGTCGTGCTGCCGTGTTCTCCCACCTTCGGATTGGTCGCAACGACAAGGACCACGAACTGCGGATCTTCCATCGGCGCGACCGCCGCCATCGTGCCGACGATCTTGGTCTTTGAATACGCGCCGTTTTCAAACAGTTGCGCCGTTCCCGTCTTAGCGCCGACGCGATAACCCGGTATCTGCAGCACTTTCGCTCCGGCGTCCTCCACCGCAAATTCCAGAATATCCTTCATCTCGTCGGAGGTCTGCTTCGATATGACCTTCCGCGTTACTGTTGGCTCGAATTCCTCCGTGATTTTTCCCGAGGAATCCGCAAGCGCTTTCACGAGCCGCGGCTGCATCAGATTACCGCCGTTGACCATGGCGGATACCGCGCTGCCCATCTGCACCGGCGTCACATTCAGCCCCATGCCGAACGCCATCGTCGCCAGGCCGACGGGCCCCGATTTCGTCTTGTCCTGTATCATCGGCTTCGCTTCACCGGGAAAATCGATACCGGTCGGCTCCGTTATGCCGTACAGCTCCAGATACCGGTAGAAATTATCGTAACCCATCTTCTGAACGATCTGTATCATCACCGGATTGCAGGAGTTGCCGACGGCTTGCCGCACCGTCTGCGTTCCGTGGACCTTCGGATAGATCCAACATTTTATATCGCGGTCGATCACGTGGTAGATACCATTGCAGGTGAACTTCGTTTCGGGCGTAACGGAACCCGATTCGATCCCCGCGGAAGCCGTTACGAGCTTGAATATGGAGGCGGGTTCGTACAGGTCGCTGACGAGCGGATTGCGCCAGAGCTTGTTCATCATCTCCGATTGTTTCTCGGCGTCCAGCTTGTCGAATTCCTTCAGTTGCTCCGCGTCGACGGGCTTGCCGATATTATTCGGGTCGTAATCTGGGTACGCGGCCATCGAGAGCACGTCGCCCGTATTTGGGTCGAGCACCAGCGCCTCGATCCGGTCCGCTTTCACGTCCTTATACGTTTTTTCTATCGCGTTTTCAACGTAATACTGGATCGTTTCGTCGATCGTCAGCACCACGCTCAAACCGTCCGTCGCAATGGTCGTTTCGCCGTTCGTCAGCGGATTGCCGGCGCGGTCCGTGCTGACCACCCGGCGTCCGGCCTTGCCGCTCAGGTAATCGTTATACTGCAGCTCGATGCCGCCGAGCCCCGCCCCGTCGCGCCCCACCGTGCCAAGCACATGGGCCGCAAAAGCGCCGCGCGGATATTCCCGGTCGACGTTTTCCTCTATCTCTATAACGCTGAGCTTCTTTTCGGTAATGCCCGTGCGTATCAGGCTCATCTTGTTCTTATCCACATCTTTGGCGATGCGGACGCGCGAACTGTCGCTGTCGAACTTGCCTGTTATCTCGTCTTTCTCTAAATCAAGAACGGACGCAAGCAGCTCGGCCGCCGCGAGGCGCTGTTCCTCCTGCTTTTGGGGATCGGCTTTGGTGTTGCCGTAGGGTTTCAGGCGCACGAAGACGTCGTAGCTTCCAGCGCTTATCGCGAGCTCCTTCATGTTCCGGTCGAGAATAGCGCCGCGCCGCGCCGGTATCACCTGTTCCTTCGTCTGCGCTTCCTCGGCCTTCGCCGCGTAGATATTCGTCTTCACGATCTGTATCCAGCCGAGCCGGAAGCCGAGCCCGACAAAGGCAAGAACGACCACAGCGAAGGCTATGATTATCCTTCGCTGAAACATCTCGCCATTGGCCGCGTGTATTTTTCGCTTCCTATCCTTCGTCACCGGCCGCCCCGCTTATATCGTTCAGATAGACTATCTGCTTCGCCGCCGGATAGGTCATGCCCAGCTCCTTTATGGCGTGATTTTCTATGGCGTCGATCGTATTGCCCTTTTCGATGTTCACCTTGAGCGCGTCGATATCCTCCTGCACCGAAGCCGCCTGTGCCTTCGTCACGTTGATCTCATTCTGCACGGACGCGTGATACGAGGAGAGCAGGATCAGCGCCATAAACGCCGCGCCGCACAAAAGCACGACCGCGAAAATAAACGCCTTTTCCTTTGCCGAGATATAGGCATACCGGAAACGGCGCACGTTCCCCGCGTCCTTGCCGCGCCGCTTCCGCGGCGACGTGTCCGGGGGATCCGGCACGACATACGGCCTGATGATCGGCTCCGCCGGAACCCGGTCCGGCGCCGGCGCATAGGCGTAGCTCCCGTAGGTTTCATACGTTTCGTAGCCCCCGCGTTCCGCGGCCAGCGTGGCGGCGTTAAGCGGAGGCGTCCTGCGTGAAACGCCGCCCCGGTACTCGTCGTACTCGTCGTAATAATACTGCCTGCTTGCTAATGCCATCTTCGTTTCTGTTCTGTCCTCTGTAACTTTTGTAACTTTTATTCGGTAAGCGGCCGCGCGAGAAGCATCCGCCTCCCTCTCCCGCAGTTTGCCGCCTATAATTTCTCCACTATCCTCAGTTTCGCGCTTCGGGCCCGCGGATTTTCCGCCAGTTCCGCTACGCCTGCCGTGATCGGCTTCCGGTTCACCCGCTTCGCGTCGGCGACCTTGCCGCAGACACACTCCGGAATACCCGGCGGGCATTCGCACGGATTCTCGCGCCCGGCAAACGTTTCCTTTACGATCCGGTCCTCGAGCGAATGAAACGTGATGACCGCCAGCCGTCCCTCGCGCGCAAGCAGGTCGATAAAATCACCCAAGGCCGCCCCGAGCGGCTCAAGCTCATCGTTCACCGCTATTCGCAGCGCCTGAAACGTACGCTTCGCCGGATGCGGACCGTCCCTGCGGGCAGCCGCGGGGATCGCGGATTTTATAATATCGGCGAGCTGCGCCGTGCTGACGATATCCGCTTCCCTCCGGCTGAACGCGATGCGCTTCGCGATCCGCTTCGCCCAGCGTTCCTCTCCGTATTCCTTTATGATTTTCGCTATCTCATCCTCGGGATAGCGGTTCACGATCTCATACGCGGTGAGCGGCGCTTCCGCGCTCTCGCTTCCGTCCATCCTCATATCGAGCGGCCCGGCATTCATGTACGAAAACCCCCGGTCGGGATTATCGAGTTGATACGACGACACGCCCAAATCGAGCACGGCCCCGTCGATGGCCCTTATGCCGAGGCACTCCGCGACGGCCTTTATATTCCGGAAATTATCGCCGATAAATATCCGCCGGCATCCGAAACCCGCAAGCGCGCGTTCCGCTTCCGCCAGCGCCTCCGCGTCGCGGTCGATACCGATCAGCGTTCCGTTCGCGTTCAGTTCCGCGCAGATGCGTGAGGCATGGCCCCCCGCGCCCAGCGTACCGTCCGCGTATATCCCTTCCGGGCGGATATTCAGGCCGGAAACCGTCTCCGCGGCCAGCACCGCCGTATGCTTGAATTCCATCGTTATCGTTACGGCTTCGGCACGTACTTGTTCATGTTACTGAACAATTCCCTGCTGCGCGGCGCGAGCTCCGCCGTCTTCTGCTCGAACCGTTCCTTCGACCATATCTGGATCCTGTTCTTGAATCCGATATTTATCATTTCGCGGCCGATCCCCGCGTGATCGACGAAATCCTTCGGCAGATTGATGCGGCCCTGCTTGTCGATCTCGCACTCGCACGTGTTCTGGTAAAAGAGAAATTTCACGTCCATCGCGTCCTGATCCTCATCGGGACGGTTTTCGATATGCTCATCCGCGTACTGTTCCCAGTACTCGGTCGGGTACAAAAACAACGAGTCGTCAAAGCCCTTCACGAGCATGCACGACGAACCGAGATCGTGCCTGAACTTCGCCGGCACGATGCATCT
>JAISEX010000012.1 GCA_031263875.1 Eubacteriales Family XIII. Incertae Sedis bacterium
CTCCGGCCGCCTGTTTTACGCGGCTTCAGCCGCAGTGTAAAACAGGACAGCGAAGCGAGCACCGCGAGCGGAGGAGTGAGCGCAGCGAACGTTGCTTCGCGGCTGCTGCGCACCCCTCCGATCCCTTGCGCGGACATATGCGGACTTCCGTACCGTCTTCGAGAAATCTGTCATTACCGTCCCAAGCCGCTCTCTTATGCGGGCAAAGCCTTCGACTCATCCGTCCTTCCTCCGGCGTACCGCTCTCTTGCGCAAGCGAACCGAAAGGCGAGATGAAACATGCCGTGAGCATTCTCTTTGTGCCGTCACCCGTCATTTGGCGTTGTCTGTTTTACGCAACTTCAACCGCATGGTAAAAGTGACGCACATAAAAATATCGTAACGCTTTTGTGTAACGTTACAATATCACATTATGAACAAATGTTCAAGAACTAATATTCGCGCTGCGAAAAAATTTTTGGGGTTTTGGTATGGATGACGACACGGAAAGAACGGCCATGTTATGTTTTATCTCGCGCGTTTTGGCGCGTGGGTAATGGGCGGAGACGTCGCAGAAGGATGGACGGGACGCGCACTTTTCTCGCACCTCCCGCGCAAGGGATAGCAACGGAACGTTCGCTGCGCTCACTCCTCCGCTCCCTGCGGTCGCTTCGCTGTCCTGTTTTACATTGCGGCTAAAGCCGCGTAAAACAGGCAAATCCCGCAGGCCGCCTGCCGGAATATCCGCTTACTTTGTTCGTTTCGCTATTCTCTCTCACTCTGCCGCGTAGTTTTTTAAAACAGGCGGCCGAGGAATTGGAGCGGAATGCTATGTTTTACCTTGCGGCTAAAGCCTCGTAAAACAGGCTCCGGTGGGGCTGTTTCGTCATTGCTGTTGAAGGCGGCATTATTGTTAAAAATTTAACGATACGGTCGCCGTATTCTCTTTAAGGACAGCCCCATGCGCCCAAGCAAAAAACCCGCGCGCGGCAAGATTGCAACTCAATGACATTACCTGCGGCGCTTTACCGGCACTTAAAATCCGGCGGGCGTTTTTCGAGAAAGGCCGTCATGCCCTCGACGCGGTCTTCGCTGCCGAAAGCGGTGGACATTGCCTCCGCCTCAAAAGCGACGGCGGTGCGCAAATCGGCTTCGGATCCGGTGTTGATCGCCACCTTCGCCATGCGTATCGCGAGCGGCGCATTTTTCAGAACTTTGTCGACGAACGCCACGGCACGATCAATCAGCTCGTCCGCGGGATAGACTTTTTCGAC
Source organism: Eubacteriales Family XIII. Incertae Sedis bacterium (assembly GCA_031263875.1). Taxonomy (GTDB): domain Bacteria; phylum Bacillota; class Clostridia; order Peptostreptococcales; family Anaerovoracaceae; genus JAITEX01. The sequence goes on from JAISEX010000012.1 coordinate 1,254, forward strand.
GAGGCCGATCGACAGCGCTTCCTCCGCGCCAATCGTGCCGCCGCTGTAGATCAGGTATTTCGCCATGCCCTTGCCCACGAGCCGCGCCAGACGCTGCGTGCCGCCGAAGCCCGGAATAATGCCGAGCCCCACCTCCGGCTGGCCGAATTTCGCTTTGTCGGACGCAAACCTGATGTCGCATGCCATCGCGAGTTCGAGCCCGCCGCCGAGCGCGAACCCGTTCACCGCCGCGATCACGGGCTTCTCGAGATCCTCGATAAGCTGGAACGCCGCCTGCCCCTTCTTCATAAACGCGCGCCCCTCGACCGCCGAGAGGCGGCTCATCTGCGCGATATCCGCCCCCGCGACGAACGCGCGCCCCTCGCCCGTCAAGATGACCGCGTTCACCTCATCGTCGCGCGCTATGGCCGTGAAAACGTCCGCGATGTCGCGCAGCATATCCGCGTTCAGCGCGTTCAGCGCCTCCGGCCGGTTCGTCTTCACGATAATATAACCGTCTTTTTTTTCGGTCAGTAAAGTTTCATATTCTCTATAATCAGACATGCTGTCATCCTTTCTGCTTGACACGAGCGAGTCGTGAAATGTGTTGCCCTGCCGCCACTCCGGTTCCCTACCGAAGAATGTACGCCTTGCGCAAACCGCACACGTCCAAAGCCTCTATTCTATCTTACCACGGACTGCCGTCCAAATGAAGCGGCACGCAGCGCGGCGCCCGCCACGCCATCAGTTCCGCAAGCGGCGTATCCGTAAACGCGGAGTTGATCGTCCGGATGGGCCCCGCGTGTGTAACGATAATAAGGTCGCGCAGCGGCTCGCCGGCATCTTCCCGCCGCATGTCGCCCGCGTCAACTTCCGCGCGCGCGCCGCCCATCAAAATCCTGCGCAGCGTCCTCAGCACTCGGTAACGCACGTCGTAATAATTTTCGCCGCCGGACGCCTTCCACGGAATAATATCCTCGCCGCGCGCCGCGTATTCCCGAGGGAACTCCTTTTCGACGTCATCTTTCATGCGCCCGTCCCAATCGCCGAGATCGATTTCGCGCAGACCGCTGTAAAGCTCAATACTTGACAGGCTTTTATCGAGGCGCTGTGCGATAATCTGCGCGGTTTCCGTCGTCCTCAAAAGGTCACTTGCGATAATGCGCGCGCCGCCATGGACGCCGAGCGCCGCGAGTTTTTCCGCGGCCGCCGCAGCTTCTTCCCGACCGGCATCCGAGAGCGGCACATCCGTCTGACCAAGCAGTATTTTTCCGCTATGCTGCCGTATCTCGCCGTGACGCACGAGAAAAACCCGGTCGTATTTTTCAAAGGAATCCCGCGTAACGGGCGCGGCCGCCTGTCCGCGCTTGGCAAACTCCGCAAGCAAAAGCATATCCTCGTAATCTTCCGGAACGTCCATGTCGAGCACCGCGCCCTCGTCGTCCGTTTCGATAAGCCGCATCTCCGCGCCGAGCGGAACGAGCGCGGCAAGCGCGCTTTTCAGCCCGCCATCGCCTTTATAAGAAATGATGCTCGGTATGATGTTCGCGGGCAAAAGCAACGGATGGCCTTTCTTCCCGAGAAACGTCGGCACTAGATAGCAGCTTGCGGAAACGGCCTCAGCGACCCGCCTCGCAGCCGTGTGCCGCGCAGATTTTACGAGCTCCGCGTATTCCGAAACAAGACTGTCAATCGTTTTGCTTGACACCATCGGCGTGTCGACGGGGAATATCAATACGCCGTCCGGCCCGCCATTTTCGGACGCGCTCCCTGTGTCAAGCGCCGCGCTTAACCCCGCCCGCACGGACGAGAACATGCCGCTCGCGTAATCCTCATTGTATACGGTGCGCGCAGAGGAACCGCCCGCGCGATATTCCGAGATGACGCGTCCAATTTCCCCGCGCCGGTGCCCCGTCACCACGACTATATCGCGTATGCCCGCTGCGGTTATGCTGCCCAGCAGTCGCGCAAGCGCCGGCTTCCCGCCGAGCGGGAGCAGCGGCTTAAACGCCCCCATCCGCGACGAATAGCCCGCTGCCAAAACGATGGCTGTAAAATTATCAAAACATGATTTCATATATTAATTTTACCATGTTCACAGATTCCCCGCGTTGTATCGCGGCTGCTACGCATCCCTCCGATCCCGTGGCAGAGGTACAGGAGCTTTGCCTGTTTTACGCGGCTGCGCCGCATTGTAATGTAAAACAGGACAGCGAAGCGAGCAACGCGAGCGGAGGAGAGAGCGACCGCAGGGAGTGAACGTTGCCTCGCTCCGGCTCCCCTGTGCGGGCAACGAACCCAACACGCCCGTCCTCCTACGGCGAACCGCTCTATCTCACGCCCCACACAAAGCGCGAGAAGCAAAACTACGTAAGCATCCTCTCC
>JAISEX010000021.1 GCA_031263875.1 Eubacteriales Family XIII. Incertae Sedis bacterium
TGCGGCTAAAGCCGCGTAAAACAGGCGAAGCTCCTGTACCTCTGCCACGGGATCGGAGGGGTGCGAAGCAGCCGCGAAGCGGCCGGAGCCCCGGAGAGCCCGGTGCGGCACTCAAAAACAAGAAATCGTTTTTGTACATGCTTGCGAGTTATCCCGTAGGTTACGTGCGAAACCATTCCCGTGTGCCGCATGCGCCCAAATCAAAAAAACGCGCTGCGATATCGGAGATGAATAAATACGAAAATCGTTACTATGAGCAAGAGAACTTTAGAAGAATGGAAATCTTCATCGCAGGGAGGTCGCATGGAGGCAGGTAAAACGTGGACATATTAGACAGGGCGAACGTGAAGCGCATTCACTGCGTCGGCATCGGCGGCATCGGGTTGTCGGCCATCGCCGAGATACTGATGGACGAGGGCTTTACGGTGTCCGGCTCGGATATGATGGAGGGCGAGAAGATCGACCGGCTGATCGAACGGGGCGCCAACATCTATCTGCGGCATCGCGCGAAGAATATCGACGGGGCGGATATGGTGGTCTACTCGGCCGCTGTTCCGCAGAACAATCCTGAGATAGCGGCGGCCATGGCGAAGGGCTTTCCGGTCGTGTCGCGGGCGCAGTTGCTCGGCTCTCTGATGAAGCGGAAAAAGTTCAGCGTGGCGGTGGCGGGGGCCCACGGCAAGACGACGACCACGTCGATGATATCGCTGATACTGATGCACGCGGAGCTCGACCCCACGATCCTCGTCGGCGGCAATCTCGCGGAGATCGGAGGGAACGTCCGGCTCGGCGGCGGCGAGTATTTTATCACGGAGGCGTGCGAGTACATGGACAGCTTCCTCAGCCTCGCTCCCCGTTACGCCGTTATCCTCAACATCGATTCAGACCATCTCGATTATTTCAAAGACATAGAGCATATAGTGAGATCTTTCGCGGAGTTCGTGCGTCTGGTGCCGCCGGACGGGGCGGTCGTGGCTTTCGACGCGAACCCTTTCGTGACAACGATATTGCGCGGGCTCGACAGGCGTGTGGTCACCTACGGATACAGCGACCGGAACGATTACAGCGCGGGCGATATCGAATGGGATTCCGAGGGTTTCCCGTCTTTCACCGTCTATAATAAGGGCGCGGAGCTTATTCGCGTGAAGCTGTCCGTGCCGGGTGAGCATAATATCCTGAACGCGCTTGCGGCGTTTTCCTGCTGCGCGGTGATGGGCGTGAGCCACGAGGTTATCGCGGATACGCTGACGAAGTTCACGGGCACGGAGCGGCGTTTTGACGTCAAGGGCGTTACGGCGGCAGGCGTGAAGATCATCGACGATTACGCGCATCATCCCGAGGAGATAACGGCGACGATCAAGGCGGCGCGCATGGTGCCGCACCGTGAACTGTGGATCCTGTTCCAGCCGCATACCTATACGCGCACGCTCGCGCTGCACGACGATTTCGCGCAGGCGCTTGCGGCGGCGGACAAGGTGGTCTTTGCGGAGATATACGCGGCGCGCGAGAAAAACGTGCATCAGATATCGTCGCGGACGATAGCCGATGAGATACGGGCGCTCGATCCGGACAAGGACGTGTGGTATTTTGAAACCTTTGAGGAAATAGCGGAATTCGTGCGCGGCAAGGCGGCGGCGGGCGATTTGGTGATCACGATGGGCGCGGGCGATATCTATAAGGTCGGCGAGCTGATACTGGAGCTCGACGATGAGCCGCGTGCGAAGGAGCGCGGGATCATTCGCGGCGCGCCGGTGGAATAACGGAGGGGTCATGGAGAAGGAAGAACGGATGAGGTATAACCGGACGCTTATGGAGCGCGGCGTCGTGTTTACCGATATCGAAACCGCGTATATAGACGAGGGTACGGTAATCGGCGCGGGGACGAAAATCGGGCCGTGCGTGACGGTGGAGGCGGGAAGCGAGATCGGCGCTGGCTGCCAGATCGGGCAGGGCTGCGTGGTTTCCGCGAGCAGGATAGCGGACGGCGCAAAAATCGAACAGGGCTCGCGCGTGGCGGATTCCGTCGTGGGCGCGGGGGCGACGGTGCTGATGTCCGTGCTGATCCGGTGCGCCGTCGGTGAGAATACGACGGTCGGGCCGTTTGCCTATCTGCGGCCGGACGCGGAGATCGGCGCGAACGTGCGTATCGGCGACTTCGTTGAAATCAAGAATTCGCGCGTCGGCGACGGCACGAAGGTGTCGCACCTCACGTATGTGGGCGACGCGGATCTCGGAGAGGATATAAACGTCGGCTGCGGCGTGGTGTTCGTGAATTATAACGGACGGGAAAAACACCGCTCGTCGGTCGAGGACGGCGCATTTATCGGATGCAACGTGAATTTGGTATCTCCCGTAACGGTGGGCGAGGGCGCTTATGTGGCGGCCGGCACCACGGTTACGCGGGATGTGCCCGCGGGGAGCCTGAGCGTAGGACGGGCGGGCACGAAAAATATTGCCGGCTGGGTCGAAAGACGCGGATTGCTGAAAAGAAAGGATGATAAGGTGTGAATGAATTTTCATGCTGAAACAGGTACACTTTTGCGCGAGACGTAAGTTTGCCCTGTGGGGCGGCGGCGCCGTCATATTCCCGGCTCAGGTCGTAAGGGGGACGATGGCGGGAAGTGTGCGGGAGTAGCGGCACGGCGCGCCGTTATGGTCTGAGCGCAAGGCGTAATGTGGACGATGAAAGGGAGCGAGGCGAGTCAGAGGTACAGGAGCTTTAGCTCCGTTGTACCTCGAACATCGAGGAGCGCAGGGCTTTAGCCCGTGGCGCTCTACCGTAGCCGAGCGACGCGCAAGGGCTAGGAGGGGTGCGCAGCAGCCGCGAAGCGGCCGGAGCGAATGCGGAGCCCCGGATAGCCCGGTGCGGCTGTTTCGCAAAACTTGATGGGGTTTTGGGCGATGGTAAGTAATGTAAATCAGTGGAGGGCGGAGAGTTACGGCGAAACAGCCGCATGCGCCCGCGTT
>JAISEX010000055.1 GCA_031263875.1 Eubacteriales Family XIII. Incertae Sedis bacterium
CAGCCCTCGTCGAGCAGATGGGCGCAAAACGTACATTTCTGCGCGTCGCCCGTGTCCCCGTTGACGGAGATATTGCCGTAGGGACAGGCGTCCGCCAGCTCCTTTCCGCGCCGCGCCTCCGTTACGTCGATCAGAACTACGCCGTCGTCCCGCTGCTCGATCGCGCCGGGAGCGGCTTTCGCGCACGCGGGATCCGAGCAATGCATACAGAGCTGTGTGACAAAGCAGACGTCGGTATGCGGCGCCCTGCCGCGTTCGTGGCGTATGGTATCAACCCATTTTTGAGCGTGGCGCTGCTGCGACCGCGTGTAGGGGAGCCAGTCGTTACCGACGTGCTCGTCCTTGCACGCCATCAGGCAGTTGAAGCAACCGACGCATTTCGCGACGTCGACGATCATCAGCAGTTTGTCCATCGGTCACACCGCCTCCTTTTCCCGCCCCGCCCCGGCGGATCCGTCCTGCCATTTGCGGACTTCCACCAGACAGGAATTGACGGCGAGGCCGTGGGCGTTCTTCGTGATAAACCGCTTCGGCGTCAGCGTGTTGACGCAGCCGCGCATCTCGGCGGATTTTCCCGGCTCACCGACCGGTTTGTAATCGGCGCACGACTCATAGGAATGCACGACGCCGGCGGGGATCCGCTCCGTCAGCTCCAGCGCGCAGATCACGCTCGCGCGGTCGTTATAGACCTCGACGATATCGTCCTGCGAAAGGCCGCGCTCCGCCGCGTCGGCGGGATTCATGCGGAATATCCAGTAATCGTAGCCGCCGATCAGCTTGCGGTGCTCGTTGATATCGTTGATAAAGGAACTCTTGCTGTCGCCCATCGTGTGAAAACTGTATTTGGAATGGGGCGAGATCATCTGGAGCTTGTAGGTCGCGTACAGCTCGGATTCCGTACCCTCCCACGAGGGGATCCACGTGCAGATGGGCAGGCGCTCCTCATCGTTCGGATCGAAGCGTTTCAGCGTTTCCGCCTCGAATTCAAATTTACCGGACGGCGTGCTGAGCCCCTCGTTATACCGCCCGTAATATTCGGACGGCAATGGCGGAAGCTCCGGCGTGTCTTTCTTGCGCCCTTCGGCGAACCACGCCATGGCGAGCGGGTCGCGCCGGTCTTCAGGCAACGGCGGCACCACGTAATACCCCTTTCGCAAAAACGACCGCCAGCCCATTACGGACTTCATGCGCGTCGCGGAATAATGGCGGCGCGCCCAGTCGTACTGCGTATTGCCCTCGCTGTACGCCTGCCAGAGGCCGAGTTTGTTCGCGATGCCCTGAAAGATGTCGAAGTCGGATTTCGATTCGCCGACCGGGTCGATGCATTTATGCTGCGCGAAGATGACGCGGTGGTTGTTCTGCAGATACGACTTGTCGATATAACCGCCGCAGTTCGCGAACTCGCCGATGTCCCAGCGTTCGAAATTCGTGCAGGCGGGCAGGAGGATATCCGCGAACCGCGTTTCGCCTTCGAGCCATATCGCCTGACTGACGACGGTTTCGAGTTTGTCCGAGCGGTACATATCCGCGAAGCGGTTCGACTCCGGCTGCGTGCCGAAAAACGAGCCGCCGTATTTGTAATGCATGCGGACTTCCGAATGCCCCGGCGCCGGGTACTTGACCTTGCCGAACTGGCCGGTGACCGAGTAATTCGACATATTCTGCGCCTCGGCGTGGCCGTCGAGTATCGCTTCGGGCAGGCGCAGGCGCGGTATAAGCTGCGTTTCGGAATTCAGCGAGGGCGACTGAGGCATACGGTTATAGACCTGCACGCCGGCTCCCGAGCCGAAGTAATCGCCCGAAAAGCCGCCTTCCGCGTAACCCGGAAACCAGAAATGCGAATCGAGGGGCGTGCCGTACTGCAAACCGCCGAAACCGACCCCCGGAATGCCGAAGCCCTGCATGGCTTGCAGGCAGACCATGGCCCGGGCCCATTCCGTGCCGTATGCCGTCCGCGCGGCGGAACCAAAACTCATAATGCCGCCGCAGGCGAGATAGGTTTTTTTCGCCGCCCACCGCCGCGCGAGCGCGCGCACCACGCGCGCCGGCACGCCCGTCTTCGTTTCCTGCCATTCGGGTGTCTTTGCCACCCCATCCGTTTCCCCGCGGATATAGGCCGCCCACTTCTCGAGCCCCTGCGTGCGTTTCTCTACAAAATCATGATTATACGTGTCCTCGTCGAGCCAGACCCACGCGATCGCAAGCGCCATCGCCGCGTCCGTCCCCGGCTTCGGGCATATCCACCGGCCGCCCATAAAAGCCGCCGTCGCATTGTAATACGGATCGACGTGCACGACCTCGATCCCCAGCTCCTTCGCCCATTCGCGCCGGATCGTCCCCTCCTGCGCCCCGTAGACCCCCGACGTCGATTCGGGATCAGACGACCAAAAGATGATAAGCTCGGAATTTTTCAGGCAGTCCTCCACCGTCGAATACGGCTCCAGTCCGCCGCGACGCGACGCGTTCCCGTAATGATGCACCGCGCCCCACGCGAAGCCCTCCCACGAATCGGGATTGTTCAAAAGCCCCGTTGCACCGATGCAGTTAAAAAACCGGTTCGCCGCCGACGTGAAATAGCCGATATTGCCCCACAGATGGTGCGACCCGCGCGACCAGAACACGGAGCCGGGGCCATGCGTCCGGCGCACGCGCACGATCTCGTCCGCCACCAGCCGGAACGCCTCGTCCCACGATATGCGCTCGTAGCCCGAAACGCCGCGGTTCCGCTGATTACGCTCGCCGTTCGGCTCCCAGTCCACGCGCTTCATCGGATACATCACCCTGTCCTCGGAATAAACCAGACTCTTCCACGCGAGCGCGTAGGCCGTCGCCGTCGTCCGCTTGGGCGGCGTGAATCTTTTCCCGTGCGCCTCGATGCTCCACGGCTCGGCATCCTTCTCATCGAAATCCATCGGCGTGATACGCACGATCTTGCCGTCCTTCACATAGACGAAAACCGGTCCGCCGTTCGTCCCGTTCACATACCGCATCTCGCCGTTCGGCATCTTCGTGCCATACCAGCCGAGATAGAGCACGTCGAACGAGAAAATCTTCAGCAGCAGCGAACTGAACCACATCGCCTTGTCATCGGGGCCGTTCAGCCACAGACTGCCGTTCTTCGCCGCCGAAACAAAGACCTCCTCCTTGCCGATCATCTGCCCCATCATCACGCGGCGCGCGCAATTCACGTCCTCGAAAACCATCTCCACATCGACATCGACCTCGCAGACTCCATCCCTGCCGGAGCAAATCCCGTTTTTAAAATAAATGACGCGCCCATACCGGTTATCGCGCGTCCGAAGCGCCACCGAAAGGTACTGCTCGCTCAATTCCCGCTTAAATTCCGCGCTGAGCGCCGCCAGCGTATTCAGCAGCTTATCGAGGGAGAACAACGTCCCGGCAAGAAACGTCTTGTCGAAAAAGCCCGTCACCGTATTTTTAATCGTGTCAACCATGCCTGCCTCCCTGCCATCTTGTCGTGCAAACAAACTGTCCAACATCCCAACCTTTATAATTCTGACCCGGGCGCATGCGGCGCTCAAAAAGTTCCTTTTTGAGCGCCGCACCGGGCTATCCGGGGCTCCGCGTCGCCTGTTTTACGCGGCTTCAGCCGCAATGTAAAACCGGACAGCGAAGCGAGCAACGCGAGCGGAGGAGTGAGCGCAGCGAACGTTGCTCCGGCCGCTTCGCGGCTGCTCCGCACCCCTTCTATCCCTCGCGCGGGACATATGCGAACTTCCAAGCCGCCTCGTAACGTCTATCATTACGGGCTTGATCCGCAGTTGTGCGGGCAGCGTACACAGCACGTCCATCCTTTCTCCGGCGTACCCGTTTATCACGCACGCGGCAAAAGAAGCGCGAGAGCGGAACCGGGCGCGAGCATTCTTACCCTGCCGTCCCCCGTCATTCCGTGTTTATCCCGAAATCCAAAACTCAAACCGCACGCCACCTCACCCCTCCCGGTACTCGACGCCCTTGGACCCGCGCGGATGGTTCCAACTCGTTATTATCTTGCCGCCGGACAGCACCCGGCACGTCCCGCATTCGAGGCAGCCCTCGTAGTTAAACGTTATCTTGCCGTCCTCCTGCGCGTACAGCCCCGCGGGGCACGCCATTATCAGCTTGTCGATATCGCGCTGCACGTCGTAATCCTCGTCGATCTCTATATGCGGATTGTTTTCGTCCGTATAAAAAACGTCCAATCCAAGTTTATCGTCGATGTTCATGCGTTCCTCCCTGCCATAAGGCCACACAAACGACCCCTGAAATTTTCCCCATACGCGAACTTCATCCTGTAATGCGCGCGCTGATTTGCGAGGGGCAGCGCCGTCAGAGCATTACTTAGAGCCGCCCCGCAGCACAAACGGTTCATGAAAAACTTTTTCATTACACTCCCTCTTACAGCACGCGCACCGCGCGATATCCGAGCGCCGCCAGTTCCGCCAGCGAACCCGCGCCGAGCGCCGCGTCCGTTACCGTACCGAGCAACCGCTTCGGCTGATAACCGTCCACCGTAAACATGCCGCCGAGCACATCGCAGGCAAGCCCCGGAAGCGTGTCATAGATAAGATGCGAATCCATCAACGCCGGCATACCGCGGTAATGTTCGAGGTCGCGCAGGACAAAACTCGCGTCGAGCAGCGACTTATAGAACGAAAGCCCCCGCGCGGAAAAATCGCCCGCAGCCTTCGCGTGTATCACAGCCAGCGCCGCGAGCCGCCCCGACTCTATCGCGAGATCCATACCCCGAAACGTGTAGCCCATAT
>JAISEX010000122.1 GCA_031263875.1 Eubacteriales Family XIII. Incertae Sedis bacterium
CGTTTGGAAACACTTTATGCGGGACTGTCCATTAAGTGTCATCAGGCAAATAATTGTCCCTTGTAATCCTTTCTGTGATAGTGTATTTTATAAATGTACATTTGTCAATTAGTTTTCAAGTGTACTTTATATAAAGGCGCAGGATAAGGGATGGCCGTTGAGAGGTACAGGATGGTATTATTTAAGCGAAAATTAAATAATAACGGGTTAAAGCAGGGGGGCTCGCGGGACGATCCTCGGTGCGAGCATTGACACGCATTTTGAGTGCCCCACCGGGCTATACGCTGCAATCCTCCGCCCCGAGGGGCTTCGGATTTTCGCTTCTATCCCTTGCGCGGGACATGCGGGCAACGTGTCCGGCGCGCCCATCCTTACGCGGCGAACCCGTTCATCGCGTAAACAACAAAAAACAGGCGGGCTGCCGAGCTTGAGCGTGAGCCTACCCTTCGTGCCGCCGCCATACCGCCGCCATTATTGCGGATCCTTACCGGATAAGCCGCAAAAGAAAATCGATCGACGGAACCACCGCCGGAGCGCGTGTTTCCAAAAGGAGTTATTATGAACAAGAAAACCGACCTGCGCGTCGTCAAAACCTACACGGCGCTCTGCACCACCTTTATCGAACTGCTGAACGAGAAGCGGTTCGAGGATATTACCGTCAACGAATTATGCGAGCGCGCGCTGATCCGGCGCGCCACCTTTTACAAGCATTTCAGCGACAAATACGATTTTTTCGCCTTCTTTATCCGCGAAATGCAGACCGAGTTCGCGAAAAAGATCGTCCCGTCCGCGGGCGCGGATGCCCCGTCCGGTCATTTTGTCGGACTGACCGAACAGTTTATCGACTTCCTCGAGGAAAACGACCGCATCGTGCAGCGCTTCCTCAACAGCGATATGCTCCCGGAATTGCTCAACATTTTCACCGAGCAGATCATGCGGTACACCAAGCAGAAACTGAACGAGGAGGTGCGGAAAGGACGCGAATTGCTCATTTCGCCCGACCTTCTCGCGGCCGGCTATTCCGGCGCCATGCTGCATATGCTCCTGTGGTGGTACACGCAAAAGAACCCCATCCCTAAGGACGACCTGCTGCGGCAGATGGCCGATATCCTCACTATCGTCAGCTCGGGCGTGTTAGTGTAATGATAAAACCTCTCGCTGCGTTTCCGCGATACACGGCAAAAGCGTGAAAATTATCGGCTTATAACCGCACTTTCACGCATTAATCCCGAATTTATCGGCTTATAACCGTAATGGATTGAAACGGTAATCACAAAAGTTCATGTATGAAAATGTTGAATAATGCGCAAAAGTCCTTGTATGTTTTGTGATTGCATGATATATTATGAGAGGACGGGAGAAGTTATTGGGATTTTTTCATGTTATGACCGCTGTGATGGGCGGAAGTTTTACCGCAACGCGAGCAACCGTGAAATCTCCTCGACCGAATAAGCTCTATCCACAGAATTGGAGGTGACGCGCTATGTATCGTATGGCGATGGAAGCATTATATAAATGGAAAGCGAAAAAGACGAAAAAGCCCCTCATTATCCGTGGGGCGCGGCAAGTCGGCAAGACGTGGCTGATGAAGGAGTTTGGCGATGAGGCGTTCGCGAAGTGCGTCTATATCAGCTTCGACAACAACCGCGTTATGCGCGAGCTTTTCGTGCCCGACCTCGATATTACCCGCCTCATTACCGGTATAGAGCTTTACGCGGGGCATAAAATCGACCCGGAGAACACGCTCATTATCTTTGACGAAGTGCAGGAAGTTCCGCAAGCCCTGACCTCGCTCAAATACTTCAACGAGAACGCGCCGCAGTATCAAATCATCTGCGCGGGCTCACTTCTCGGCGTCGCGCTTCATCAGGGCACGTCCTTTCCCGTTGGCAAGGTGGAGTTTTTGGACCTCTACCCGCTTTCATTTACGGAGTTTATGCGGGCGATGGGAAAAGAACAGTTTGTTTCGCTTTTGAAGCACGGCGATTTCGCGATGGCGACCACGTTCAAGCAGGAGTATATCGGCCTGCTGAAACACTACTACTATGTGGGCGGCATGCCGGAAGCCGTTTTATCCTTTGCGCAAAACGGCGATTTCAACGAAACGCGAGAAATACAGCGGCGCATACTTGCGGCGTATGAGCAGGATTTCTCCAAACACGCGCCGGCGGAAATCGTGCCGCGCATCCGCATGCTCTGGAACAGCATTCCGGCGCAGCTCACAAAGGAAAACAAGAAATTCATTTACGGTTTGGTGAAGGAAGGCGCGCGGGCGCGGGAATACGAATATGCCCTGATGTGGCTGACCGACTGCGGGCTCGTGCATAAAGTCCACCGTGCCGCCGCGCCGAGTCTGCCGCTGAAAGCCTACGAGGATTTGAAGGCATTCAAGCTGTTTCTGGTCGACGTCGGCCTGCTCTCCTGCATGACGCGGCTGCGGCAGGACGTCTTGCTCGACGGCAACGAATTGTTCAAGGAGTTCAAAGGCGCATTGACGGAACAGTATGTCTTACAGCAGCTAAAGACCATGCCGGACGTGGAAACGTATTATTGGACAAACGCGCGCAATACGTCCGAGATCGACTTTCTGCTCGACGTCGGGAGCGCCGTTGTTCCCCTTGAAGTGAAGGCGGAAGTGAACCTGCAAAGCAAGAGCCTGAAGGCATTTGCCGATAAGTTCCGCCCCGCCCTCTCTCTCCGCTCATCCATGTCGGACTACAAACGGGAGGACCGGCTGCTGAATCTTCCGCTCTATGCCATCGGGAATATTCCGTCGGTTGTTATGTAAGGAGTTAAATCCGCTAGCGTCAATTATGCCGCGTCTTTGTAATTTTGCAGCGTGAGCTGCTGGCTTGCCGGGGGCGAGAGGCTGATTTTTCCGTCGTTGAACGTAACGGTAATGGCGCCCGACCGGTACGTGGCGTAAAGCTCGGCGCCGCTCGCGATAAGACGTTTCATCACACCCTCGTCGGGATTGCGGTAATGGCCGTCCGGCCCTTCGCTGCTGATGATCCCATACGTGGGACGTATCTCGTCGAGAAAGGGCTGCGAACTCGACGTTTCCGATCCGTGATGACCGACAACGTACACGTCCACTTTCCCGATTTTGCCGAGCAGCAGATTTTCGGCTTTGGTCTTCGTGCCCGTCGCCTGCGCGTCACCGGTAACGAGCAGTTTTCGCCCGCCCACATTGAGCAGCGAGATCACGGAATTATCGTTGGGGTCTTTCGCGTTATCGATAACGTCGATCGTCCGAAGCGTCACGCCCTCGCTCAGCGCGAGCGTTTCGTCCTCGTCATTACGGAATTCGGAATTCGGTTCGTCTTTCGCGGCTTTCTCGAATTTTGCGTATGTGCCCTTTTCCGCGGTGTTCCCGTAAATCGTGCAGTCGACCTGATAATCCGCGTAGATTTGGACCAGGCCGCCCACGTGGTCGGCGTCGGAATGCGTCGCGATAACGTATTCGATGGCGCCGTCAACGTAATCCCTGATGGCGGCCGAAATCTCCTTGCCGTATTTCATATAACCGCCGTCGATCAGCACTTCGGTGTCGCCGTCGTCGATAAAAACGGAAAGCCCCTCCCCGACGTCGAGGACATGAACGGACACGGTATTTGAAACCGGCGCGGCGGACGGCGGATCGGGCGCGGGCGCGTTTTCCGGCGGATCGTACGCAAGGCAGCCGCTCAGCGCGAAAGCGGCGGTGACGATAAGGCAAAGCATTATGCGGTAAGAGCGTTTCATACTTCTATTATACTTCGGGGCGAGGAAGAAGCGGTAGTTTTTTATGGGCGGATGACGGCATGAAGGGAACGCTTACGCTGAAGTTGTATCTCGTCTTCTTTTCATGCGCGAGAGAGAAACGGGGACGCCGGGGGGAGGATGGGCGGGTCGGGTTCTTTGCCCGCGCTTCCCGCGCAAGGGATCGGA
>JAISEX010000179.1 GCA_031263875.1 Eubacteriales Family XIII. Incertae Sedis bacterium
CAGTTGGTATTATCTCGCCGGAAACGGAAAGATGCAGACCGGCTGGGTGTATAACGGCGGTAAGTGGTATTATCTCACCACGAGCGGCGCCATGAAAACCGGCTGGCAGAAAGACAAGAATGCGTGGTATTATCTCGCCGGAAACGGCGCGATGGTCACGGCCAAATGGCTCAAAGACACCGACGGAAGTTGGTACTATCTCGCCGGAAGCGGTAAGATGCTGACGGGGAAACAGGCCATCGGCGGGAAAGCCTACACGTTTAAAGCGAATGGCGTGTGGGTGAGCTAAGCCGAACAAATTAAATTGCATTTAAGTAGGAGAAGGGGTCGCGCAGAGATGCGTGGCCTCTCTCCGTTGAGGGAGGATTTTTGTGCTGACGGCGGAGAATGCTATACCGAGCTGTTTTGTTTTTGCGATGGTGTTTGTCCACGTTCAATTGGCGAGGTTTCCGCATGCTGCTGAGGTCGCAAAATGAGCATTCCTTGCGATTTTGTTTACAGACTTTGGGAACTTGCTCAAACTCACTTCGTTCAACGGTAAACTCCAAGCCCGCTAAAGCGGGGGAGTTCTCAAGTGGCGCCTTCCAACCGTTTGCGCGGGACGCAAACGGGGATAGGCGCGCAACAATGAGCCAAGTTCACCAAAGTCTTTGTTCACAAAACCGAGAAATGCATTCATTTTGCTCCAACGCAGCCACATACGGAAACCTCTGCTTTTGTTGCTTGGACGACGGCAGGGCGATAGAGCGCACATGGGGTTTTTGCCCGCGCGGGCTTGTGTTTATGTAAGGACTGGGGACGCCGTAGGAGGATAGGCGTGTCGTGTTCTTTGCCCGCACAGGGGAGCCGGAGCGTAGCGGAGGCGACGCGCAAGGGATAGGAGGGGTGCAGCAGCAGCCGCGAAGCGGCCGAAGCGAATAGCGGAGCCCCGGATAGCCCGGTGGGGCTGTCCGGGAATGCATGGAATAATATGAAATAGACATAAGGAGGGTTTTCAAAGATATTCTTTATAAATAATCATGAGGGCAGCCCCATGCGCCCGCGGTATTTATATGATTGCGCCAATACCCTATCGACAGGATTGCGGATCACGCGCGCTTAGGATATGGCTCGTTTCGCTTGCAACTGACGCTTTTCTCAAATCTTATTTATTATTCAGTCGACGCGGTTCAGCCGCTCGCCCTTTACAAAAGCCTCGGCATTGCGGTACGAAATCTCGATGCAGCGCCGCCGCGCTTCCTTCGTGATCCAGCCGATATGCGGCGTAATAATGCAGTTTTGCAGGCCGATCAGCGGATTATCCGGGACCGGAGGTTCTAAAGAGAGCACGTCTAAACCCGCGGCTTTCAGTTTGCCGCTGCGTAAAGCCGCCGCGAGATCGGCTTCATCGACGAGCCCGCCGCGCGCCGTGTTTAAGAGGATGGCGCCGTCCTTCATCTGTGCGATGGTCTTTCGGCTGATGAGTTTTTCCGTCAGCGGTGTGAGCGGGCAATGCAGCGAAACGATGTCCGCGTTCGCGAGCAGATATTCAAGCGGCACAAATTCGGTTGTGTCGATTGTCGTTACACTCTCCGCGTTCGCATTCGGCGGGTGCGGCGTATGGACGAGCACGTGCATACCGAGCGCTTCCGCGATGCGGCAGACGCGCCGGCCGATGCTCCCGTAGCCGACGACCCCAAACGTCTTTCCGTCGAGCTCCGTCTGCGGCGCCACCGTATAGCAGAAATCCTCGTTGCTCTGCCATTCTCCGTTTCGCACCGAAGCGTCGTGCGCCCCGACCGCGTTTTCTATTTCGAGCAGCAGCGCAAAGGTCATCTGCGCGACCGCCGCCGCGCTGTAATCCGGGACGTTTGCGACGGCGACGCCCCGTTCCCGCGCGTACGCCACGTCGATATTATTGTATCCCGTCGCGATGACGCCGACGTATTTCAGGGCGGGGCAGGCGTCCATCATATTTTTATCGATGCGGCATTTCGAGGTGAGCACGAGATCCGCGTTGCCGATCCGCAAGGCCACGTCGTCCGCCGCCGTGCGTGGGTAGAACGAGAATTCGCCCAACTCCGCGAACGCCTCCCAATTCAAATCGTCGCGCGATACCGTATAGCCGTCTAAAATCACTGTTTTCATAACGCAATCATTATATCAAATAAGAAGGCCGTTAAAAACCTTTGATGCGTTGGTGAGAGTGCAGTAAAGAATCCGGTTTTTGCAGTAATGCTGGATTGCTTCGGGCTGAAGCCCTCGCAATGACACTTGGATTTTATGGCGGGTACGTTCTGTTTGAAAAACAAATCTTTTGACAAATCGCGGCGTGAGGGTGTATGATAATATTCTAGTTGAATAATTAAACCTGTGATTGAGAAGAGTAGTTTCGGGTTACCGACTGACAGAGAGCCGCGGATGGTGGGATCGCGGCACGAGGGAACGAAACGAATGGGCTTATGAGGGCAGACGAAAGGATAGCGTTTATCCGAGTAGCAACTGACGGGATCTCCGCCCGTTATCAAGGGGGACTGCGATTAACCGAAAGGGCGTCGCGGGTTGAGTGGCCGCCGCAGGGCGGCAAGCGGGGTGGCACCGCAGGAGTAATCGCTCTTGTCCCGGCAACGGTAGTTGGCCGGCAGGAGTGTTTTTTATTGTCGGCAAACGGTTCCTGAAAGGAGGAGGCCGATGATAATTATTCCAAGCAGGAGCGAGGCGGCGGGGCTGGCGGACGGTTACCGGCGTGTGCCGGTCGCGGGGGTGATGCCTTCGGACGGTATCGAGCCGTCGGACTGTTTTCTGAAGCTGAAGCGGCTCAGCAAGCAGTGTTTTGTATTAGAAAGCATGGAGGACGAGAGCGACACGGGGCGCTATACCTTTCTCGGATACGATCCGAAGATGGAACTGACCGGCAAGGACGGTTCGCTCGTCATACGCGGCGGCGCGGATATCGAGATCCAGACGGACGATCCCGGGGCGCAGATCCGCAAGGTGATCGCGGACAATATCAGCCCGCGCGTTCCCGAGCTTCCGCCGTTTACGGGCGGGCTTGTCGGGTATTTTTCCTACGATTATATAACATACAGCGAGCCGACGATCGATCTCGGCGAGGACGACGTGGCGGCTTTTCGCGACGTTGATTTGATGCTGTTCGACAAGCTGATCGCGTTCGACCGTTTCGAGAAGAACATCTACCTTATCGTGAATATTCGCACGGACGCGGTGGACGAGAATTATAACCGGGCGCTCGGCGAGATAGAGCATATGAGCCGCATAATAACCGGCGGGGAGATGGTCGAGCCCGAAAAGCTGCGCCTGACGTCGGAATGGAAGCCGATGTTCGGCAAGGATCTGTACTGCGATATGGTGCGGCGCGCGAAGCGGTATATCCACGAGGGTGATATATTTCAGGTGGTGCTGTCGAACCGGCTCGAATGCGACGCGGAGGGCAGCCTGTTTGAATCGTACCGCGCGATGCGGGAGGCGAATCCGTCGCCCTATATGTTTTATTTCAGCAGCGACGATATCGAGATAGCGGGTGCGGCGCCGGAAACTTTGGTGAAG
>JAISEX010000247.1 GCA_031263875.1 Eubacteriales Family XIII. Incertae Sedis bacterium
ACAAAAGATTCGCCGCCACCAGCTTTCGTTCGCCCGCGCCGCTCACGCCGTTCAGCGACTCGGACAGCTTCTTCAGCTCCGCGAGTTCCTCCGCGTCTATGCGCGCCACCGTCAGCTCATCGGAAAGTTCGTCCACCTTCTGTTGCAGTTCCTTGTTTTGTTTTGCCAGCTCGTCGTTTGAAAACGCGCCGCCAAGAGCGTTGCCGATCGCGCCCGTCACCGCGCTGAAAGGCTTCTGCACGACCGCCACGATGCTGCTCGCCACGTCGCCGACCGCGTTATCCTTATCTTTCAGCGAATAGGAAACTATCAGCAATATCACGAGCAAGAGCACGATTGCCACTATCAGCGTAAATGTTCTATGTACGGCAAACCATTTCATCATAATAAAAAATTATTTTTTGGTGTAGCTTGCGTAACGTTCAAGTTTGTCGATATTGGAGAGGCAGGTGCCCGCCCCCTCCGCAACGGCCTCGAGAGCGTTGCCCGCCACGGTGACGCCAAGCCCGGTCTGTTCCGCGATCAGCTTGTCGATGCCCCGTATCAGCGCGCCGCCTCCCGTCAGCATAATACCGCTCCGCGCGATGTCGGCGGCAATAGCCGGAGGCGCGTTTTCGAGCGTCTGCTTGATGCCGTCGATAATAACGCCGATGGGTTCCTCAAGCGCCTCGAATATGTCCTGCGACGTGACGATATAGGTCTGCGGAAGCCCCGTCACGATATCGCGGCCGCTCGCGGGCCACTTGAGCGCGTCTTCGCCGCGCTCGTTCGCCTCGAGGTAGGCGCAGCCGATCTCTATCTTCAGTTCCTCGGCCATCTTCTCGCCGATAAACAGCTCGTAATTCTTTCGCATATAGGAGATGATGGCCTCGTTCAGCTTGTCGCCCGCATGCCGGAGCGACGTGCTCGTCACGATGCCTTCGAGGGCGATAATCGCGATGTCCGACGTGCCGCCGCCGATATCCGCGACCATGCAGCCCGTCGGCGAATCGATCGGGAGCCCGCAGCCGATAGCCGCCGCCATCGGTTCCTCAAGAATAAAGACTTCCTTCGCGCCCATCTGCCGGACGACTTCCTCGACGGCGCGTTTTTCGACTTCCGTCACGCCGGACGGAACGCCGACCACCACGCGGATATGCGAAAAGCGGGAACCGTGATCCAATGACTTCGTAATAAACACCCGCAGCATCTCGGCCGTCATTTCAAAATTCGAGATAACGCCGTCCTCGAGCGGCCGTACCACCTTGATGTGTTTTGGGGTATTGCCGATCATGCGCTTCGCCTCGACACCGACGGCGAGAATGCGCCGCGCGTATGTGTCGACCGCGATGACGGACGGCTGATTGAGTATTATTCCCTTACCCTTTACATAGACGAGGGTATTTGCCGTGCCGAGGTCGATGCCAACGTCCTTGTTTCCTATACCAAGCATTTATTAAAACCTTTCCTCCCGGAATATTAATTTTCTCTTTTTCATACTCACAAAATTCCCGTCGCCGATGATAATGTGATCCATCACCCGGACCCCGAGCAGCTCACCCGCGTCGCAGATGTGCTGAGTCACCTCCAGGTCGGGATCGCTCGGTTCCGGATCGCCGCTCGGATGATTATGCACCAGCACGATCCCCGCGGCCCCGCGGCGTATCGCCGGTTTGAACACGTCCCGCGGATCGACGATCGAGCTCGATATATTACCGACCGATACCGTTTCCCTGCCGATCATCTCGTTTTTGATATTCAGCAGCAAAATGCGGAACGCCTCCTGCGTTTCACGCCGCATTTCATCCATGAATAACGCGACTATATCTTCCGGCGATGTGAACTTTATCACATCGCGCCCGCGCGTCGCCGCGATCCGCCGGCCGAGCGCGGCAGCGGCGGCGATACGGCAGGCTGTCGCGCTGCCGACTCCGGGCGTATGTTGCAATTCTTCGACCGATGCCGTCGCGAGATAGGCGATGCCCTGCTCACTGACGGCAAGCACCCGTGCCGCGAGATCGAGCGCGGACGCGTTTCCTTGGCCGCTTCCGATCAATATCGCGAGCAATTCCGCATTCGATAACGCATCAGCGCCATACAACGTCAATCGCTCCCTCGGCCTTTCAGCCTCGGGCAGTTCCCTTATTTTCGGCATGACCGCCACCTTTCCGTGTTACGATCATCCCCCTGACACATACCGTGCCCTGATAACCGCCCGCCGCGGATGCAAATCCTCACCGCTGCGATGGGCGGATAATTATCAAGCCACTAAAATTATATCATTTTCTTACAACTGCCTCAACGATACGGCCGGCAACCTGCTCCGCGTCCATCTCGTCGGTGACGATAAGCGCGGCGTCATCCGCCTGCCGCAAGGGATTGAGCGCCCGGTGCATATCGTCGTAGTCGCGCTTGTTTATGGCGCCCTGCACCTCGGCGAAATCCGGAGCTCCGCCCTTTTCCGTCATCTCATCAAAACGGCGCTTCGCGCGCACCTCGGGCGAAGCCGTCACGAAAAATTTAAATTCCGTGTCCGGGAACACGTTGGTCCCGATATCGCGGCCGTCCAAAATCACGCTTTTTTCCGCGCCCATCCGCCGCTGCAGAGCGACGAGCTTTTCCCGCACGGGCGCAAGCGCCGACGTCTTTGAGGCGAAAGCGGTGACTTCGGGCGTGCGGATAGGGCCGCTGACGTCCTCGCCGTTCAGCATCGTCCGCCCGCCGTCAAGGTCGATAGTGAGAGCGGAAAGAGCGGCAAGCACCGCCTCCGCGTCGGTTATATCCGTTCCCGCGCGCAGCAAATGCAGCGCCACCGCGCGGTACATCGCGCCCGTATCGATATACTCGATACCGAGCTTCGCCGCGACCAGCTTGGCGACCGTGCTTTTACCCGCGCCGGACGGCCCGTCTACCGCTATGACCATCCGCATATCACGCCTTTTTCTTCGCCTTCTTCTTGTCGTTCTCGAGCAGCCTTTCGACTTCGCGCCGAAAACTCTCGGCATCCGTGAACTGCCGGTACACGGACGCGAAACGCACATAGGCGACGTCGTCCAAATTCTTCAGATGCTCCATAACGAACTCGCCGATAATCGCCGAATCCATCTCCTTCTTCATCAGGTTGTTGAGCCCGCTCTCGATCTCCGCGACGATCTTCTCGATATCCGCGATCGGAACGGGACGCTTTTCACACGCCTTGATAATGCCCGACATCAGCTTGTTGCGGTCGAAGGCTTCGCGGCTGCCGTCCTTCTTCACGACCATGATCGGGATCTCCTCGATCGTTTCGTAGGTCGTAAAGCGCTTGGTGCAACTCTCGCACTCGCGGCGGCGGCGTATGGCCTGGCCTTCTTCCGTCGGGCGGCTGTCGATCACCTTTGTATCGGGATTTCCGCAAAACGGGCACTTCATGACTGTATCGCGCCCTTAGCCGTTTCGCAAAGCTGCGTAAAGCCCGCCGCGTCGCCGATGGCCATCTCGGAAAGCATCTTGCGGTTGATCTCCACGCCGGACTTCTTCAGACCGTTCATCAGACGGCTGTACGACAGCCCGTTCTGACGCGCGCCCGCGTTGATCCGCGCGATCCACAGCCGGCGGAAATCGCGTTTCCGGTTCTTCCTGCCGACGTACGACGACGCGAGAGAGCGCATGACCGCGGGATTCGCCGCGCGAAAGACCTTGCTCTTCTGTCCGTAAAAACCCTTCGCTTGTTTCAGTATCTTCTTATGTCTTTTATGGGCGTTCAGGCCCTTTTTTACTCTTGCCATGATAAATCACCTTCACTTACTGATCACTAAAA
Source organism: Eubacteriales Family XIII. Incertae Sedis bacterium (assembly GCA_031263875.1). Taxonomy (GTDB): domain Bacteria; phylum Bacillota; class Clostridia; order Peptostreptococcales; family Anaerovoracaceae; genus JAITEX01. The sequence goes on from JAISEX010000247.1 coordinate 3,779, forward strand.
AACCCACACCCATTACTTCGCGATAGCCCGCTTCATCCGCTTCAGATCGGCCGAGGTAAGCAGCGTCGCCTGCCGGAGCCCGCGTTTGCGCTTCGCGCTCTTCTTATTCAGAATATGGCTCTTATACGCCTTGTTTCTCTTGATTTTTCCGGTGCCCGTCAGGCGGAACCGTTTCATCGCGCCTCTGTGGGACTTCATCTTATTCTTCGCCATGTACTTCTCCTGTCTGTTTATCCGTCTCTTTTTTAGAAGTTTTCTCTTTCACCGCCGTCGGCGCGAGTATCATAATGAGGCTTCGCCCCTCGAAAGCGGCCCGCTTTTCCGGCGCGCCCGCCTCTTCCGTCAACGCCGCGAAACGCTCCATCACCTCAAAACCCTTTTCCGTGCGGCCGCGCTCGCGCCCCTTGAAACGCAGGCTTACCTTGACCTTGTCGCCTTCCGTCAGGAACTTGACCGCGCCCTTCGCCTTGACCTCGAGGTCGTGCTTTTCAATAAACGTACTGAGCCGAACTTCCTTGATTTGAATGATATGCTGCTTCTTCTTCGCTTCTTTTTCGCGTTTCTGCTGCTCGTACCGGTACTTTCCGTAATCCATGATCTTCGCCACGGGCGGCTTCGCCGTCGGCGATATCAACACAAGATCGAGTTTCCGCTTGTCCGCAAGCTGTTTTGCGGTTTCGAGCAACATAATTCCGGCCTGTTCCCCATCCTCGTCGATAACCCTCAGCTCGTTCGCCGTGATCTCATCGTTGATGGGATTTCCTTTTTTGACCGGTCCCCGTCCCCGGGGAGGAGTAGGTCTGCTAATACTATGCACCTCCTTTGCACGTAGTCGGGGCGGTTTCGCGCCCGTAATTACCCAACTAAAAAAAGCGAAGCACGCTCCGCCTTTGACCGTCAAACAGATAACGGCACATTTTGCCCGTTACCGTCCAACCTGCCCGCGTAAGCCGACGAGGTGAGAAGCGAACGCTCCTGCTTTTTTTACTCCCGTTATCATACCACAAATATATAAAATCGCGCAAGTGCGGCGGGTTGCGCATAAATGGCGTCGCGCTTGCTGCCATTCCGGGCGTACTCTGTCAATTATCATTGCGGCCAGCGAACGCAGTGAGCAAGACCAGTAATCTTCTTGGATTGAAGGATTGGAGCAATCTCTATTAATAATGCAGGCGCATGGGGCTGTTTTGAAATGTTAATGACATGATTTAATTGTTATAATTTTAATTGCGACATCTTAGACACGACAAAACAGCCCCACCGGGCTATTCGCTGCAATTCCGCTTATGCCATCGTCTGTCATTCCGGGCTCCGCCCCGGAACGTTCGCTACGCTCACTCCTCCGCTCGCGGTGCTCGCTTCGCTGTCCTGTTTTACACTGCGGCTAAAGCCGCGTAAAACAGGCAATCCCCCCGGCCGGAGTATCGGTGTGAGCGTAGTCCGCGGAATTTCCGCTGCTATCCCTTGCGCGTCGCCTCCGCTCGTCCCTCGCTCCGGCTCCCCTGTGCGAGAAAGGTAAACCTCACACCCATCCTTCCTCCGGCGTCCCCGTTTCTCACACAAACAAAAAGCCCGCGCGGGCGAAAACACGACATCACCATCCTCACCCTGCCGGCCGCCGTCCCTCCGTCATCCGCCATCTCTTGGCGGGTAATACGTTTCCACATATCCCCTTGTTATTGTTTTCGCGACCGCGTCCAAAAACTTTCTTTCATCCGGCACGGTGATTTCGTGCCGGGTATTATTACGCGTATTCCAAAGAACGCCTTTTTCAAGCCCCAGCGCGATAACGTAACACGCGCACTGCAAAAAATGTTCATGCGTCAATTCGGATACGAACTTCAACTCATAGACGATATCGTTCTTGACCACGTCCGTAAGCCCTAAAGCGGAAAACAGTATTTTACCGTTTTCGGTGTCCGAAAAACGTATCGAACACGGCGTTTGGACCGTTTCGTCACGGGTAAACAGCTCGCTGAGCCGGTCGATAATACGTTTTTTCTCGTTGCTGTTAACAAAAGGCGTATCAACTTGATTTCGGTAGCGGTTTTGCCTCGTTTCCAACGAGGTGAGAATCAAAATTTTATTATCAAGCGGCAGCTTCCTGTCCTTTTCAGAATATAAAATATTCTTATCTTTCCTGTCCTTATTGATATCGAGCCACAGTTCAATATTCTTTTCGATATCATAGCCGCCGAAAAAGAGAGCTTCCTGATAAATGCCGATGCACGGCGACAAATCGATCAATTCATCCTGGTTTTTTATATTTATTTCGGAGAAATCTCCGGCCGCGGCAACGGGCGTCGTCTTCAAAAGCGCATAGCATTCTTCGATATCTTCTTTGTATTTAAAATCGAACATTTCGGATATCTCAACGTTCTCAAACCGCAGGTTGTCTTCATCTCTTGTCGATAATGTTTTTTCGGACAGCATTTTCTCGCCGCTGTTCACAAAAATAATTCTCGCCTTCCCGCGGCTCGCGGCGACGCAAAAAATATTGCGGAGTATCTCGTACGATTGCTGAGGCTTCGATATTCTGACCTGCCAATACGATTCCGTAAAATCAAAAACCACGCAAATTTTACGTTCTAATCCCTTGCTGCTGTCAAATGTCGTAAATATGGCGGAAGTCGTCTTCGGTTTGATCGCGCCGCTGCCGTCTTTGTCCGAGATGCTCGCGTAGACCGTGCTTTTATTGAATTTCGCGGGATACTCCTGTTCCAATTGATTGAGGGCGTCCGACAAATCGCCCGTTCTCGCGCCCAGACAGAGAATGTCTTGCGGCTTCTGTTCCGATAAAAATCTGACGGCTTCATCAACCGGCATTTCCTCAACAACGCACGCGCCGTTAACGCCTAAAATGTTCTTGTTCCATACGCGGCCGAGTTTCGCGGCCAAATCCGCGGACAGCCGAAAACAGCGGGTAAACTCGAGTTCAATATGCTCCTGTAAAAAAGAATATATAAACGCGGGAACTTTCAGCGTCGTTTTGTCATATATTTTTTGCTCCATATCGCCGACCGCGATAATCTGCATTTCGGGATTCACCGATTTTATATACGATAACATTTCGGCAAGTTCTTGCTCGATATCCTGATATTCATCGATAATAAGAACGTCAAATCGCTCGATTGCCGGTTTTTTATTGTTGAAATCCTGTATAAGCTCGGGTACCGCCGAGGTCATTCCCGCCTTTCTTAACGCGCTGGCCGCAAATCCGTGATAATTGGTAACCGTCGCGTTGGATTTCTTTATTTTCGCCTGCGCGTCAATTTTCAAGAGCCGATTATAAGTGAGATAGAGAATCTTGCGGTCAGCCGGCAACGCGTTACAAAGATGCTGTATCGCCGTTGTTTTTCCGCTTCCGATGCACGCGTCGACAAGAATATTTTTACATT
>JAISEX010000227.1 GCA_031263875.1 Eubacteriales Family XIII. Incertae Sedis bacterium
CGCTGTCCTGTTTTACACTGCGGCTAAAGCCGCGTAAAACAGGTATAGCCCGGTGGGGCTGTCCTGAAATATGAGGAAAAATATGGGAAATTGTACAATAAGGGTTTTCAAAAGTGTCATTTAAGTAAGTAACTCATCGGAACAGCCCCATGCGCCCGAAAATTGATAACGAGAGCTTTTTCATATATCACCATAATTCATTACAGTTTAACCAACATTCATATTATACCTCGCCTAAATGTGATACACTATTCCATGGTAAGATTCTTACCGATAGATACGGTAACAGGAAAGAGGATATTATGACAAAAAATATGATGATCGCGCAGAGCGGCGGGCCGTCGTCTGCGATCAACGCGTCGATAGCGGGCGCGATAGAACGGGCGCTGGCAGCCGACGAGATCGGGCGGGTATTCGGCGCCGTCAACGGTATGCAGGGCTTGCTCGAGCGGCGCATTATAGATATTTCGGAGCAGATCACGCGGGCGGACGATATCGATCTGCTGATCCATACGCCGGCGCAGGCGCTCGGGAGCAGCCGCTACAAGCTGCCGAAGGACGATCCGGCCATTTTCGACACCATTCTCGGCATTTTGAAGGAATACGATATCGGCTATTTCTTCTATAACGGCGGCAACGATTCGATGGATACGGTTTCGCGGCTCTCGGCGTATTTTCGCGAGAGGGGCGAGGATATCGTGGCGCTCGGCATTCCGAAGACGATCGATAACGACCTTGTGGAAACGGATCATACGCCCGGTTTTGGCAGCGCGGCGCGGTATGTCGCGACGAGCGTTGCGGAATTGTATCTCGATACGGTCGTCTATCCGCTGCCGAGTGTGGTGATCGTGGAGGTGATGGGGCGCAACGCGGGGTGGCTGACGGCCGCGAGCGTTTTGGCGCGGGACACGGGAGTGCCGGCGCCGCATCTGATCTATCTTCCGGAAGTCCCGTTTGACGCGGATGATTTTATCGCGAAGACGGAAAAGCTGCTCGAAACGGAGGGGCAGATACTGGTCGCGATTTCCGAGGGCATACGGTTTGAAAACGGCGAGTATGTGGCGGATACGGGCGCGGCGGCGGACGCTTTCGGGCATAAGACGCTCGGCGGCGTCGCGACGGTTCTCGAGGATCTCGTGAAACAGCGGATCAACGTGCCGAAGCTGAAGACGCGGGCGATTCAGTTCAATACGCTTCAGCGCGCGGCGGCGCATTGCGCGAGCGCGAAGGATCTCGAGGAATCGTATCAGTGCGGCTACCGCGCGGTGGAAGCCGCGCTTGAGGGCAAAACCGACGTGATGGTGACGATCAACCGCACAAACGACGAGCCGTATCAGTCGTATTACGCGCTTGCGCCGCTTTCCGGCATCGCGAACAAGGAAAAGAGCGTTCCGCTCGCCTGGATCGATACGAAAAATGCCGATGTAACGGAGGAATTTATACGGTACGCCCGTCCGCTGGTGCGCGGCGAGGCGACGGAAAAATTCGTCGGCGGTCTGCCGCGGTTTTTCCGTTTCGATTGGTCGAAGACGGTCAAACCCTAGAGCTGCGCGGATGAAACACATTTTCCTTATCAACCCGGCGGCAGGCAACGGGAAGGCAGGCACGGCGATCCTGCCAGAAATTATTTCAAGCGTGAAAAACGCCGGTGTGAGCTACGATATCCACCGCACGGTGAATGTCGGCGACGCGACGCATTACGTGCGGGAAAAATGCGAGGAAGCTCCGGATGAGGAAAAGCGGTTCTATGCGTGTGGAGGTGACGGGACGGTAAACGAGGTTTTAAACGGCCTTATTGGAGAGAAAAGGGCGCAGCTTGCCGTGATTCCCGTGGGGACCGGCAATGATTTTGTGCGTAATTTCGGCGACGCGAAGCACTTCAGGGATATAAGGGGCCAGCTTGACGGCAGTCCCGTGACCGTCGACGCGCTCCGGTACGAGTTTATCGAGCAGACGGATGAAACCGAAGCGCAGCTCGCCGCTTCGGAGATACGGATTTTCCCGCGGACGGGCTACGCCATCAATATGTTCAATATGGGGTTCGACGCGGAGGTCGTGGCGAAGACCGCCGAATTGAAGCGAAACCCGCTTATTTCGGGTCCGGCCGCCTATATTTCGGGCGTTGCGTCCGTTCTCGCGAAACTGCGAAAACTTCCGCTGTCGATCGAGGTGGACGGCGAAATGGTGGGCGAGGGCGATTATCTGCTCGCGGGGGCGGCAAACGGCCGGTTTTCGGGCGGCGGTTTCGACGGCATGCCGGTCGCGCTCACCAATGACGGCTTGATGAACGTGCTCGCAGTCAAGTCGGTTACGCGGCGGTTTTTCATCTCGATCGTCAAGAAATACCACGACGGGGCGCATCTCGATGATGAGCGGCTTGCGGGGGTTTTGGCGCATTACGCCTGCGCGGAGGCGGTGTTCCGGGCGAAGCGGCCGATGACGTTTGCGGTCGACGGCGAAACGACGGTAACGACGGCCGTTCGCGTCAGCGTGGTTCCCGCAGCGGTGAGCTTTTCGGTGCCGCGGGGGATCGGTGAGGAGCGGAGCAAGGGGGAGTAATGGCGAGGCGTTATACCTTAGGTTTTTCGCTTTGCGGGCTTCTCGCGTTCGCGGTGCAGGAAGTGCCGTATCTGTCGTGGTTCTTATGGCCGCCGGCGGATAATCCGCTTGCGGGCAGCGTGCCCATCAACATGTTCTTTGGGACACTGGAAAAGGTCGGCGGCGTTCTCACCATCGCGCTGCTGATTCTCGTGGTGAGGAAACCTGCCGATGCGCAACGCCGGGAGAAGAATAGCCGCTTTGTTGCCGCTCTCGGCTGGCGAAAGAATAAAAGCCGATTTTTCCCCGGCGCGGTTCTGTGTCTTGCTATCTATTATGTGAGTTGGGGATGTTATTTTGCGGGTGTGACAAACGCGTGGTTGATCGTGATCGGTCTGTCCGCGGTCGTGCCGGTCTATTATTTCTTTGTCGCGTTGTGGATGAGGAATGCTTTTGCGGCGGCGACTGCGGTTTTGTTTTTTGTCGGGCATACGGGAGCGAACGGGATTAATTTTTTGTTGTGATGGCGGGGGAGAAAGGGGCACCCCGTGCCCCATGCGCCCGTATCATACAAAGCGCCGCGCTAAACGGCGAGTTTTCTCACAAAGTCCTCAATAGTTGCGACCTCTTTTTCGGAAAGCGTGATGGAACCCTTCCCGCCGAGCCACGCGTGATTGCGGCCGAGAACTTTTACCGGCAGCGTTTCCTCGCGGACGGTAATGCCGCGTTCTTTCAACAGCGCGGTGATTTTCTTCGTGCCGTCCATGCCGCCGGCCGTCGAGAAAGCGGCCACGGACTTTACGGTCGCGGGGTCGAGGCGCTCCAGAAAGGCTTTCAGCTCCGCGTCGATATCCCATTTATACACGCCGCCGCCGATAAACAGGAGATCGACCGGCTCCGTGACCGGGACGCCGCACGGTTCGGCGGTAACGCCGGCCGTCCTCGCGATAACCTCCGCGACCGCCTTTGTATTCCCGCCGCGCGACTGGTAACGAACCGCGATATTCATATGACACCATTCCTTTCTCTTGTAAAAGTTGCAACGAAACGAGGATTAAATACAGCAAGCGGAGACGGCACGGGAAGGGCGCCCCGCGTAGTGGCCCGATCTCGGTTCTTTTGTTTGTTTGGGGCGATAACTGATTCGCCGTAGTCGGATGCGCGTGATATGTGCTTTTCTCGCACAGGGGAGCCGGAGCGAGGCACGAGCGAAGGCGACGCGCAAGGGATAGCAGTGGAAATTCCGCGGACTACGCTCACATAGATACTCTGTGCAGGGGGATTCCGGGGCGAGCCCGGAATGACAGACGGTGTCATGAGCGGAATTGGAGCGCATAGCCCGGTGGGGCTCCGCCCCATGCGCCCGTATCATGCACATTTTACGCCTTCGCCCCGAGGACGCGAAAGATAATATCCTTGTGCGCCTCCATTTTCCGCTTCCGCTCCGCATCGCTCAAATCCGCGATTTTCGGCATAGCGCCCTCGATGCCCTGCAAGATGAACAGGGTGGTTTCCTCCGGGTATTCGCACTGCAGCGAGCCGTCCGCGTTCCCCTGTTCGATAAGCGCCATCAGTAGCGGCGTCACCGAGATCGAGAGTTTCGTCTTGCAATATTCGATAATCGCGGGGTTGGCGGAGATGCTCTCGATCAGCTTATCATAGACGCTGAAATTCTCCTTGCACTCGATAATCACGTTCAGGCGGTCGAGCGCCGAG
>JAISEX010000252.1 GCA_031263875.1 Eubacteriales Family XIII. Incertae Sedis bacterium
GGAGAGCGGGCTGCTGGTATTCCCCGTGCACGCGGGGATGATCCTATGACCCGGAATTGGCTCAAACCCGCTTCCACGTATTCCCCGTGCACGCGGGGATGATGGAGAACAAGGCGAAATTCCGCCCGCGAAGTCAACGTATTCCCCGTGCACGCGGGGATGATCCTCGTCCATCTCAAACGTTGCCCACATGCTGAGCGTATTCCCCGTGCACGCGGGGATGATCCTTTATCATGCCACGTTTTGATATCCTGATCCATGTATTCCCCGTGCACGCGGGGATGATCCTAAGTTGGCGGACAAATTCGGTGGACCAAAGACGTATTCCCCGTGCACGCGGGGATGATCCTACTGAACACCTTTGCTCCATCCTCTTTTTCTCGTATTCCCCGTGCACGCGGGGATGATCCCGGTAGAGCACATACCGTGCTACGACGTGACCGGTATTCCCCGTGCATGCGGGGATGATCCTAAAGACGGCTGTTGTGACCGCTAAGTGGTGGCGTATTCCCCGTGCATGCGGGGATGATCCTTCGTGCGGGATATCCTCCGGCTGTATTACCCCGTATTCCCCGTGCATGCGGGGATGATCCCGGTAGAGCACATACCGTGCTACGACGTGACCGGTATTCCCCGTGCATGCGGGGCTGATCCTCGAGAGGTGTAAGGACGATCCCGTCGCGCAGGGTATTCCCCGTGCACGCGGGGATGATCCTCGCGCGAAGTGTGAATCGGGCCGAGAGCACGAGTATTCCCCGTGCACGCGGGGATGATCCTATGTCCAATAATGTACACGCGTTCCCGGTTCTGTATTCCCCGTGCACGCGGGGATGATCCCGCAATCGCATACACCAAATCGTCGAGGTAATCGTATTCCCCGTGCACGCGGGGATGATCCCACGCTGCGTGATCCAGGCGGGAAGATTGCGCAGGCGTCCTGGCTGCTCAGTTGGCTCGGCATGTCTCTTGACCTCAGCAGAGAAGAGGATCAAAGTATGCGCGACTTCGTAGAGAAGTTTGTGCCCATGAATATCCTGGAGCTGGCGAAGCTCTTATCGCAGCTGGCATTCGGGAAGGGTAACGCCGTCAGCAAGTGGCTCGATACAGGCTCGCCCCACTCCTCGACGTCCGAGTTCGAGAATGATCTGTGGCGCATTACAGGCAGGCCCTTATTCCATGTTGAGCCTTATGATAAACGTGTTTACGCTCCTAACATCTACGAGCCTGCGTTCGACAAAGAAAAGGAGTATATGTACGGCGGCTCGCATAGAAAAGTACTGTACAATGACCTCTGCGGAGGCTATGGCTCTGGTGGCAAGAGTCGCGGACGCGGCTGGAAGAACTGGAGCAAGAGATTTTATAACACGCGTTACTACCAAAAGAACTACGTTAAGAAGACCTACATCAAGAAGCATTATGCGAACTACAGCTACAACAAAGTAGCGCAGAAGATACGTCTGCCTTATGTGAGTTTCCCAGGAATGTACCGGTACCACGGGACCTACTGGCCGTACACATCTGCTTACGGCTTCCGTCCGAATGGCAAGCCCCAGCAGCTACAGCACCAGCACACCCGCGAGTTTTATGTGCAGAAGAAAACTCTGAGCGGGCTGTACGATAGCTATTCTAAATATAGGAAATGGACGCACGGCTACGCGCAGCCGAACAGAAGACACGGAAGCCAGTATTACCCGCACTGGCAGACTTCCCTGCTCTGGGCACAGCGTCACGGCAAGCTATACGGACAGACGCCACGGGCGTGGATGTAGGCAAAGTGGCGCAGAGGAATTACACGTAACTATAATTTTGTTCATAACGATATTCTTCGCGCGCATTCTGCTGGTCATTTTACCATCTATCCGTGTGTTTATACCCAAAAACAATCACCTCACAAATTACTACCTCCACCACAAACCTGCCCCGCCCATATGCTATACTAAGGGCATGGGGAGATATAACATGAAGCATTCGCGGCGCGGAAGGCGCCGGAAACTCGCCGGTATTCGTCTGCCGTTGACTGCGGCGCTGGTCATATTCGTTCTTGCCGGCGCCTATATCGCCTTTCATGGAATAGTGGGCGCCGATCGGGACGCGCCCGCAAAACCGGCGGCGAGTAGCAAAGAAAATGCCGCGCCCGAACCGAAGGCCGATGAAACGGTACACCTGACGATAGATTGCATCGGCGACGTTATGATGCACACGCCCCAAATCAAAAACATGTACGGCGCGGATGGCGCGATCGATCTTTCACTGTACTTCGAGTATATTAAGGAGGATGTCGCCGCGGCCGACCTCGCTCTTTGCAATATAGAAACGACGTTCGGCGGCACGCTCAAAGGCGGCGGCCCGGCGTTGATATTTTCCGGGCCGGATGAGCTCGCGAGCGCTATTGCCGGCGCGGGTTTCGACGTCGGCATTACGGCGAACAATCACATGCTTGACAGCGGGTACGATGGCCTGTTGCGCACGATCAAGACCATTAAAGGCGCGGGACTGCAGGTTGCCGGCAGCCGCGAAAGTCCGGACGAGCCGAATTATCTGATCACCGAGGTCAAGGGCATAAAGGTGGCGGTGGTGGCGTGGACGTACGAGTCAGGAAAGGCGGGCGATGATAATAACCGGCTGCTGAACGGCAATCCCATTCCCGCTCAGGCGAAGCCTCTGATGAATTCCTATGTGGCGGGCAGCGGCGACGAAGCGGATATCAGCCGTTCCGTTGAGGCGGCGCGGGCGGACGGCGCGCAGATAGTGATCTGCTATTTTCATTGGGGCAATGAGTACCAGCGGGAGCCGCACCCCTCGCAGCGGCAGACGGCACAGATCGCCGCCGACGCGGGCGCGGACATCATTTTCGCCTCGCATCCGCATGTGCTGCAGACGATGGAAACCATCGGCGGGCCGAACGGCAAGCAGGTTCCCGTCTATTGGTCCATGGGCAATTACATCTCGAATCAACGGCAGGAAACTTTGAATAATCATTACACTGAGCAGGGCATTATCGCGAAAATCGGCGTGGATTTCAATACGGGCACGAATGCCGCCACGAATTTCACCATGTCGTACATGCCGCTGTGGGTCGACCGATACAACAGCGGGAACCGCGTCATTTACACGGTAATTCCGCTGACAGAGGGTTACGAGAACAATGCCTCGCTCAGGAATTCCGGCCATCTTTCACGCGCCAAAAGCGCGCGCGCCGAAATTATCGGGCTACTCGGCGAGGATATTATATGGCATAATGAATAGGAGAATACGATCGTAAGGAGTAATGTTATGCGAAATGCAAATCAAGAGATAAAAGAAACCGGCGAGATTCGGAGCATCGTCAAGCGGTGCGATGTGTGCCGGGTCGGGCTGGCCGTGGACGGCGGCGCGCCGTATATCGTGCCGATGAATTTCGGGTTTGAGTTTGATGCCGGCGGTGCGCCGGAAATGCCGCGGCTGACGCTGTGGTTTCATGGCGCCACGGAGGGCAGAAAATTAGACCTTATCGCAGACGGCTGCAGTGCGGGTTTTGAGATGGACACGGATCATAAACTTCTCGTCGGCGAGTCGTCGTGCAATTATTCGATGAATTACGCGAGCATTATCGGCAGCGGGAGGATCGCGCGGGTCACGGAGGAAGACGAAAAACTTCACGGTCTTAAAGCGATAATGGCGCATTACGGCGGCGCGGGCCGGCCGTTTAATGAGGATTCGTTTGCGCGAACCTGCGTGTTGCGGCTGGACGTCGCGGAGTACGCCTGCAAGCGTTTGCAAGGGGCGTAACCGATGGCGGCTTCTAAACCTTTTGTCGTGAATGCGTTTACCAAGGGTGGCGCGGGCGGTAATCCGGCGGGAGTCGTCTGGCTCGAAAACGCGGAATTTCCGGCGGAGGAAGAAATGCAGCAGCTCGCCGCGGAACTTGCGTATTCGGAAACGGCGTTTATTCGGCTTGCCGGTAAAAAGGAAAGCGCGTCACATGAGGCGTCCGATAATGATAACGCGTCGCTGTCCGCTGATCTGTCCGCAGAGAGTAATGGAGCGTTTTTTGAAACGCGGTATTTCACTCCCGTTGCGGAAGTCGATCTGTGCGGGCACGCGACGATAGGCGCGTTCACGGCGCTGCTGTCCCTCGGCGTCGCGCGTGACGGCTGCAATTATACGAACAGCACGAAGGCGGGAGAGCTGTCAATTAAAATAGTTGACGGCTGCGTTTTCATGGAGGCGGGCGGGCCGATTGAGCTCGCGGTCATAAAAGATAAAAAGCAGCTTCGCGAACTCTACGAAGTTATGGGGCTGGATTTTTCGGCGGGCGCGGAAGCATTACCGAAAACGGCGGTCAACTTTCCCGCGATAGTATCGACAGGCCTTCCCGACATTATGCTGCCGGTTGGGGACAGCGATGCGTTAATGGCGCTGTCGCCGGATTTTGAAAAACTCGCGGAACTTTCCGAGAGCTACGGCGTTGTCGGAGTCCACGCCTTTGTGTCCGAGCCAAGTTCGGACGGCTGGCGTGTGCGCAACTTCGCGCCGCTCTACGGCATAGACGAGGAATCCGCGACGGGAACGGCAAACGCCGCGCTTGCGTACCGTCTCTATCGGTGCGGCGAGGCTGCCCCGGAAAAAACTTTACGGTTCGTCCAGGGCGAATCGATGGGCCTGCCGTCGGAAATACTCTGTAGCGTCGAGGACGATTCCGGGCAGTGCCGCGTGTGGGTCGGAGGCGAAGCAGTTATCGCGTAAAGCGGTTTAAGGTTATTCCGGCTCGATGCCCCACATTCCCTTGTGTGTGTACCGGCTCTACCGGTGCGGCGAGGCTGTCAAGGAAAAAACTTTACGGTTCGTTCAGGGCGAATCGATAGGTCTGCCGTCGGAAATACTCTGCAGCGTCGAGGACGATTCCGGACAGTGCCGCGTGTGGGTCGGGGGAGAGGCGGTTATCGCGTAAAGCGGTTTAAGGTTATTCCGGCTCGATGCCCCACATTCCCTCGCGGTTTTCCCGCGCCTGAGTTTGCGTGGCGGTAAAGCGTTCGACGTATTTCACGTTTGGCGGATACGTCGCCACCCGCGCGTGGCCTTCCGCGAGCAACAGGTCGTTGAACATCACGTCATTCACATAAACGTAAGCGAGAAGTCGTCCGTATTTGTCGCGTTCCTGCACGTCGAATTCAAGTCCGATCGTTTGCCCCTCCAAGTGGGATCGGGTAAATTCGGCCGCGATCTTGCCGTAGGGCACATTGCGTCCCGCGTCGGGGTGCACGGACTCCGGCGTATCGACGCCGATAAGCCGCACCTTTTCTTTCGTCCCATCGAGCGAAACCTCTATCGTGTCCCCGTCCACTACGCGCGTCACCGTCGCCGGAATATCGTAGGGCGAATGCGCGCCCGGCGCCATGTTCATTTCGTGTAATGCCGCAGCGCCGATTGTAATAAGAACCGCGAGCAGCGCGGCGCGGATAGCAAGTTTTTTTGTTTTCATTTTAATGGTCGTGACGTCCTTTCGTTGGGTTGGTTATATGATAGCATGACAAAAAATCGCCCGACATAGGCAACTATAAAAAGTTATCATCCATAACCCCAATCTTTCACTTTCCATTTCCCGTCTTTACTATCTCTTATTAAAATCCAATTCCAACCGATATAATCAGTGTTTTCCGCAAAACCCTGGTCGGGGCCGCTTGAATCTGAGCGGAAGTCGGAAAATAATATTATTGCATTTCCTTCGAATGAATAGGCTGTCGCCATTTCACGGGACCTATCTTCATCGTACCAAAGTTTTTTCAGGGTGCATCCCTTAAAATCCTTGAATTTTTTAAGCACACAATCCGCTGCGGCTTGCAGTTCGGCTTGCGAGAATTTTGCCGATCCGCCCGAGGTGATTTTCGCGCTACCGGTTTTCCCCGGATTCCAAACACAAGCGGAAAATGAAAGAACAAGCAAAAGCAATAACAAAACCACAAAAATCTTTTTCATTTAAATATTTCTCCATGTCGGCAATAGGCCACTATTATGCATCGAAACCTGCCGAAAAGTTTCGACAGGTTTCGACATTTGTGGTCGAGGTGACAGGATTTGAACCTGCGACTCCTACGTCCCGAACGTAGTACTCTACCAAACTGAGCTACACCTCGTTATCGCGGCAAGCAAAAGCCGCGACATTAATTATACATTATTATCTATGCGAAAGTCCAGTGCGAATGTGCTGCAGTTTCCTGCGGTGAATCATGTGGGCGCATGGGGCACTCAAATTGATTTTGTGAGTGACTCGCGGGATAGTCTACACGCGGGTATTTATAAAAAATAGTTTCGCGTTTTGAGTGCCCCACCGGGCTCTCCGCTCCAATGCCGCTTTTGTCGGCGTCATTCCGGGTTTCGCCCCGGAATCTCTCGGACAGAGATATACGCGGAGCACATTTTCCGCGGCATTTCCACTGCTATCCCTTGCGCGTCGCTCGGCATGCCTCGCTCCCCTGTGCGAGAAAAGTTACGACTCGCCCATCCTGCTACGGCGTTCCCATCTCTCACAAACGCAACAAAAAGAACGAGATTAAACCCAACATGACCATCCTTCCCCCTGCCGCCCCGGCTCCTTATGCGGGCAAAGAACACCGCATACCCACCCATACACGGCGTCTCCATTCGGCGCGAAAACAACAAAAGAAACGAGAAACAAAACTCGACGCGGTCATTCTCATTTTGCCGTCCTCCTCGCGTCTCGCTCCCCTGTGCGAGAAAAGCCTCCATCCCGCCCATCCTCC
>JAISEX010000260.1 GCA_031263875.1 Eubacteriales Family XIII. Incertae Sedis bacterium
AAGCCCGGTTCTGTGCTATAATGCTTTTGTTATGTTTAAACGAAGAATATTTATTGCCTACTGGGCTCTCGCCATATCGCTTTTGCCCTGTATCGCTTATGCCTATATCGATCCGGCAACGACGACCTATATTATCCAAATTATCACGGCTATCGTGATAACGCTTGGCGTGACGCTCGGTGTGCTGCTCTACCGGATACGCATGATAGCGATGAAGGCGAAGGCGCATTTTCTGCGGCTGCGCGTGCGCGCGTCGTCGGCGAAAAACGCCGCGAATACCGCGGTGGCCGGCGCGGAAGCCGGAAGCGGGCAGGCGGCGGCCGAGGACGATCCGCCGGAGTATGCGATACCGGTCCGCGAAAGTTTCCCGGCGGTCGTATCCGCGGGGGAATACGTGGCGGAGGAAGCGCCGGCGGCTCCGCTGGCCAGAGAGCAGGATGGAAAATGGAAACGCCTCGTGCGCGACGACCGGAGATTCGTGCGAAGGGCGCTGTCGATTCTGCCGCTGTCGTTCGCGCTGTCCTTCTCGTTTATCGTGTTTTCCTGCCTCGACCTCTATATCGCTAATTACAGCGAGATGCCGTTTACCTTCAGTGAGGCGGCGCCGCTTATCCTCGAAACGGGGGCGATCGCGTTTCTTATTATTACGGTGGTACTGATGATATTCAAGGGCGTGCTGCTCGATATCCTGATGAGCGTGGCGTTTGCCGCGCTGATCGCGGGCTATCTGCAATCCACGTTTTTGAATAAGGGGCTGAACCAACTGACCGGCGAGGCGATGGATTGGGGCGCGCACACGGGCCAGATGCTCGTCAATGTCGGCATTTGGATAGGGGTGCTGGCCGTGATACTGGCGCTCCGGTATTTCAGCCGCACGACGTGGCGGCGGCTCTGCGTGATCCTGCCGCTCGTCATTATCGTCATTCAGGGCGTGGCGCTGATAAGCGAAAGCTCCACGGTCAATCACGGCGTCGCGGGCGTCGGGCAGCCGAAGCTGAGAAGCGAAAATCTGGCGCTGACCTACGAGGGCATTTACGACGTCGGCGCGAAGAAGAACACCATCGTTTTCCTGCTGGATAAACTGGATTCGCAGTATATCCGCGATGTGAAGACGAGCGACCCGAAATTTTTCGACAAGCTCGACGGCTTTACGGAATTTACGAATAATATCACGCATTACTCGAGCACGTTTCCGTCCGTTATCAACACGCTGACGGGCGAGATGTATTATTACGATTACGCGGCCAATACCTATTCGGAAAAAGCCTACGGCAATTCCTCGTTTTTCCGCGACCTGAAAACGAAAAATTACGATCTGCGCCTGTATCTGCTGAAAGGCTACGGCTATGCCGACGTCAGCGATTTCGGCGTTGAGATCGATAATGTCAACAGTGTGCGGTATAAATTCAAAAGCAAGGTGGCGCTGAAAAAGCTGCTGAAACTTTCGGCGTACCGGACCGCTCCCGTGGCGATGAAGCCGTCGTTTGAGATGATGCCGGCGGAGATGGCGGCGACCGTTGAGATTGTCCGCGATGATTACGGCGAGTACAGCGACGACGATGTGAACTTTTATAACGGGCTGGTGAAGGACAAGCTGACGGTGACCGGCGAGAATAGCTTTATCTTCTATCATATGACCGGCCCGCACGAGCCGTTCACGATGAACGAGAACATGGAGCGCGTCGACCGGTCGTCGGCGGTCGAGCAGACGAAGGGTTCGTTCAACATCGTGTATGAGTATATCGACCAGTTGAAGGCGCTCGGATTATACGAAAATACCACGATAATTATCACGGGCGACCACGCGAGCAATAACGGCTGGAAAATCGACCATCCCTATGTGACGGGCTTGTTCGTTAAGCCTGCCGGGACGGAGAGCGGGCCGCTTAAGTCCAGCAATGCGCCGGTCGCGCCCGAAAACCTGCGCGCCACGGCTATTGCCGCCGCGGGACTGGATACCGGCGGTTACGGGCCGACGTATTTCAACGCTCCGAACACAGGGAATGAAGTGCGCACATACGTACAGCTTCGCGATCCCCACAACAAGATCCCGCTTGAGGAATATGATGTGGTGGGCGACGCGAACGATTTAACGAATTGGCATAAGCTCCGCGAGTTTTATTCAAAGAACACGACGAGCATGTTTAAAGCCGCTTCGGGGCCGGGGTCGCCGCTGCCATCAGCGTCGTCGGGATAATGAAATCGGTCGTCGTTCAATCCTATTATCAACTGCTTCACGCGATCGCGTGGAATCTCGGCGCGGAGACAAGGCCGCTGCTGTTCGTTTCGCGCTCGTATATCCGGTTTTCCGACGACATTATAGAGCGAATCAAGCGGACGGAAGTTTTCTCCGATGTGATCGTGATAAACGAACCGGGCGACCTCAGCCCGTTTTCGTACCGGCTGTATCTGACGAAGTTCCTGCCGCAAAAAATGATAGACAAGATCGGCTCATCGCTGTTCGACACGTATCTGATGCCGTATTACCGCGCGAAATTCGAGCCGGCCGATAAGGACGACGAGATTTTCATCTACAACGATTACCACTGGTTTTTCTATTACGTTTCAAAGACCTTCAGCCGCATCACGGAGTTCGAGGACGGCTACGATTCGATAACGCAGCAGCTTGCGCATCCCGACGTGCAAAACCTGAAGATTCCCGGCTATAATGTCAGGCGTCGATATGTCCCGAAATATTATCCCGCTCAGGTCTACCGCGACGAGAGCATCAGCCGCATTGTGGTGAATAAATATTCGGATGAGCTGCCGGATTTCGTGAAGAATAAACTCGAGGTGGCCGACTTTCGGGACGTGGCAGCTCGGCACGGCGAGCGGTTTACGGAAATCGTCCGGTCGCTTTTCGATGTTGATTTTGATACTGCGGAAAACGGCGCGCGGAAAACGGCGCTTATTATCGGCCAGGCGATAGCGGCAAACCGGTTTGCAAGCCTGCGCGACGATTATCTCCTGCATAAGAAGATGATCGCGGATAGCCTCAAGGAAGCGGATATCGTGTACGTGAAGCCGCATCCCGCCGAAACGCTCGATTTTCGCGTGTTCGCTTCGGAGCGAGTGCGGATCCTGCCGAAGGAATTCCCGGTCGAACTTTTGAACAGCATGAATTTTCACGTGGATACGGCGCTGACGTATTCGTCGACGGCGGCGGGGACGATTTCCTGCGCGGACAGCGTCGAAACGATTTTGCCGAGCCGCGCGATGGATTATAAGAGCATCAAAGCGCATATCGCGGCGTATATCGAGGGCGTGGATTTTTCCGTTGACAAGTACGCGCCGGACAGCGACGCGGATTATGTCATCGTTTGCGCGGGCGAGCCGTCTGCGCGACTTACGCGCGTGATGACCGCCGCGGTATCGCGGCACGCGCCGGATATGAAGGCGCTGATATTTCCCGGACGCTCGTGCCGGCTGTACCGCCGGGAAGGTTTGCTGTGCGGTAACGGGAATCTCTGCGATGCCGCCGCTCTCGGCGAAGCGGCGCGAAACGCTGCGGGAGAAAAATATCATCATTTATTCGGGGTTACGTTCCGCGTAAAAGGTGGCCTGTTCCGGAAATTCCTGCACGTAATAAAGATGCTAACCACGCCGCCATGTGATAAAATATCTAAATGATGAAAATACCTTACGGCAGACAGACAATAACAGATTCGGATATCGCTGCGGTCGTGGACGTCCTGAAATCGGATTATCTTACGCAGGGGCCGAAGATACCGGAATTTGAAAAAATGGTTGCGGCGTATCACGGCGCGAAATACGCCGTGGCGTTTTCAAACGGGACGGCGGCGCTGCACGCCGCGTATCACGCGCTCGGCGTAACGGACGGCGATGAGATCATCACGTCGCCGATCACTTTTTCCGCGACGGCAAACGCGGCGGTCTATCTCGGCGGCAAGCCCGTATTCGCGGATATCGACCCCGCAACGAACTGTATCGATATCGACGGTATCGAGGAGCGCATAACGCCCCGGACAAAGGTGATCGCGCCGGTTTCGTTCGGCGGGTATCCCGTCGATCTGAAGCGGGTGGCCGCTCTCGCGAAAAAGCACGGCGTGAGGGTGCTGCACGACGCCGCCCACGCGATCGGGAGCAGGCGGGACGGGACGTTCGGCATGGAATACGCCGATATCGCGATATTGTCGTTTCATCCCGTGAAGCATATCGCTACGGGCGAAGGCGGTATGGCGCTGACAAACGACGCGGCGGTCTATCAAAGCCTGCAGCTTTTTCGGTCCCACGGCATTACAAAAGCCCCGGAATTGCTGAGTGAAAATCACGGGCCGTGGTATTACGAGATGATATCGCTCGGCTATAATTACCGGATCACGGATATCCAGGCGGCGCTCGGCATCAGCCAATTCGCGCGTATCGGGGAGAATCTTCGGGCGCGTAACAAGGCGGCGAAGTATTATACGGAGTCGCTTGCGGATTATGATGGTATCGAACTGCCGCCGTCGCTCGGCTTTGATAGTATCGAAAATGGCGGGGCGGATACCGTGCATGCGTATCACCTGTTTACGGTGCGCGTGGCCGATCCCCGGCGGCGGCCGGATATGTACCGCTATTTGCACGAACACGGCGTGCTCGCGCAGGTGCATTATATTCCGGTGCATCTGCTGCCGTATTATAAAAAGAGGTTCGGGTATGCGAAAGGCGACTTTCCCGAAGCGGAGAAATTTTACGAGGCGGAACTCAGCATACCGATGTTTCATGGGATCAGCGAGGCTGAGCGGGAATATGTCGCCGGTACGATACGGGCGTATGGGTAAAGAAGTGCGAAGGAAGATTTTTATGATATGAGTGATAGTATAACGGCGCTTATTTGTTCGGGGACGGCCTTTGTCCGGCTTCTCCGCGTACTTGGGATGTAAGGCAAAACTCGGATTCGCCGGACAAATATGCCTCGGTGCGCGCGTCGTAAGACGACTCGTATGCGCGCAACGCCCCGCTCAAATAAGGCCGTTATACTATCTCATAACAGGGAGCAGCGTCAGCCGGGCGACGGCGACGCGAAGCAGCGCCCAAGGGGAGTTTGAGGGGAAGGCACTTCCCCTCATCGGAGAAGCGAGCGCAGGCGAAGCGCCGTCGGAGCCGCGGCGCATGTCCATAGCGGGACGATGACGTAAGGGTTGCGAAAGTCATGGTACGAAGCGCCGTTATGCCTGAGCGCAGGGTCGGAATGAAGACGATGACAGGGAGCGAGGCGAAGCCGAGCGACGCGCAAGGGATCGGAGGGGTGCGGTAGCAGCCGCGAAGCGGCCGAAGCGAAGCGGAGCCCCGCAGAGCCCGGTGGGGCACGCAAAAATACAGACGGATGCCCGCGCGGAGAACTTTGTTGCGATTGCGCACAAAATCCTTCCCGCGTGCCCCATGCGCCCTCCTGAAAAACGGCAGACTCATCGGCATGCTGCGTAAGGGACAGACGAAATTAAAAGAAGTTATTGGTGGAGAAATGAGGCAAAACGTGTTTAAGGACAAGACAATTTTAATTACCGGCGGGACGGGCTCGTTTGGGAAGGAATTTTCGGGCGAGCTGCTCGATAAATACGATTTCGGGAAAATCATCATTTTTTCGCGCGACGAGTTCAAGCAGGACAATATGCGCAAGGATTTTACGGCGCGGTACGGCGTGGAGAAAATGAGGAAGGTCCGGTTCTTTATCGGCGACGTTCGCGATAAGGAGCGGCTGAAGCGGGCGTTTTCGGGCGGCGTCGATATCGTGATCCACGCGGCGGCGATGAAGCAGGTGCCGGCGTGCGAGTACAATCCGACGGAGGCGATCCGGACGAATATTATCGGCGCGACCAACGTGATCGACGCGGCGCTCGACACGAGCGTTGAAAAGGTGGTGGCGCTTTCGACGGACAAGGCGGTGAATCCGATCAATCTCTACGGCGGCACGAAGCTGGTTTCGGACAAGCTGTTCATCTCCGCGAACGCGTATTCGGGCAAGCACGGGACCATCTTTTCCGTGGTGCGGTACGGCAATGTTTCGGGGAGCCGGGGTTCCGTGATCCCGTTTTTCGGCGATCTGATACGGTCGGGCGCGGGCGAGCTGCCGATAACCGACGCGCAGATGACGCGCTTTTGGATGACGCTCGACAAGGCGGTGAAGCTGGTTCTGATGGCGGTGGAGAAGATGACGGGCGGCGAAACCTTCGTCTACAAAAATCCGTCCTACCGCGTAACGGATATCGCGACGGCCATGGCGCCCGGACTGGGGCAGAAGATCGTCGGGATCCGCGAGGGTGAGAAGATCCACGAGGTGATGATAACGAAGGACGATTCGCGCCACACGTACGATTACGGCGCGTATTACATCATTTACCCCAATTTTGAATGGTATAATTTCGGCAAGTATTTCAAGCCCGGCGGTGAGAAGATACCGGACGGCTTTGAGTATAATTCCGGCGCGAACGAGGAATGGCTTTCCGTCGCGCAGCTCGAGGCGCTGATCGCCGAATACCGGCTCGTTTGATCCGCGTCCGGTGATAGTATGACGATTGGTTGTATAATTCAGGCGAGGATGACCTCGACACGGCTTCCGGGCAAGGTGCTCAAGCCGCTCGGATACGGGAACGGGACGATTCTCGAAAATGTCATAACGCGGGTGCGGGCCGCGAGTAATATCGATACGGTCGTTGTCGCCTGTACGGTAAACGGCGCGGACGATGTGATCGTTCCTGTGGCGGAAAGCGCGGGGGCGAGCGTCTTTCGCGGAAGCGAGGAGGACGTGCTGTCGCGGTATTATCTCGCGGCGAAGGAATACGGTTTGGACACGGTCGTGCGGGTCACGGCGGACTGCCCGTTTATCGACGCGGGCGTCCTCGACGATCTCGTCGGGTTTTTTGACGCAGGCGGGTATGATTACGCGAGTAACGCGATCGAACGAACGTATCCGCATGGGCTCGATTGCGAGATTTTTTCTTTCGCGGCGCTTGAAGCCGCTATGCGGGAGGGCCGGACGAAGCCGGAACGCGAGCATGTGACCTATTATATCTACACGCATCCCGAGGCTTTCAAAATCGGCGGTCTGCGATTGCCGGATGGCGAAAATTATCACGATCTGCGGATAACCGTGGATACGGAGGCGGATTACGCGCTGGCCTGCGTGCTCAGCGATCTGCTGGGCGGCGGGAGCTTCACATTCCGCGATATTATCGGCATCTTTGAGGAACGGCCCTACCTCCGTCTTATCAACGGGAACATTCGGCAAAAATGCACGTGTTCGACCCTCGCGGAGGAAGTGGCGGAGGCGGTAACGTATCTGCGTCTGCAGGATCTGCCGCGCGCCGCCGAGGTTCTGGCCGCGGCTTCGGTGAAATGACATGAAAGCTGTTTCACATTTCGCGGCTTGTATGCGCGCAACGCCCCTCACAAATCAGCACCGCATACCATTGCGTGCCGTGAAGTATAAACAGAGGATGGGGCAAGCATGAAATCATTTGTGACGCAGACGTACTTTCATCTGATGCGGGCGATCGCGATGGGGCTTGCGCTCAATGAAAAGCCGATGTTATATATCATCACCGATTACATGGGCGTGAAGGAGGATATGGTCGAGCGGATCCGCGAAACGGGCGTGTTCGCGGACGTGACGCCGATCGATTACCAGGTATTTCTCGCGCCGTTTGTCGCCGAGCTGCGGCAGACAGCCGGCCTTTCCGCAAAGGAAATCGACGGTATCGGCGACAGCATTTTCGAGAAACACCTGACGCCGTATTTTGCCGGCGTGTTCGAGCACGCGGACAAGGACGACGACGTGTACATCTTCAACGACCTCGGCTGGTATTACTATTACGTGGAGCGCAATTTCCGCACGATAATCGGCGTGGAGGATTCCTACCGGGGCTTCGATCAGTATCTCAAAATAGCGACGTACCAGGGGAACGCCGAGCGGCTGTTTCCCTTCGCCGGAAAATATTATCCGCCGCACCATTTTAAGAGCGAGAAGGTCGCCGGCATTATTTCGAGCTGCCCGCTTCCCGATATAGAGCCGCCCTACGCGGGTAAGATAACGGTTTCCGATTACAACGAGATCGCGCAGCGGAACGCCGAGAAATTCAAGCGCTCGCTGCTGCATATTTTTGACGTCGAGAAGCTGGAGATAAAGCCTGGCGGCACGCTCTATCTCACCCAGCCGCTTTCGCGCGCGAGTTACTGCACCGCGCTCGACAATTATCTGATAAACAAGAAGCTGATCCGTGAGGAACTGAAAACGGCGGATCATCTCTATATCAAGCCGCACCCGGCGGACGATTTCGATTATAAATACTTCGAGTCGGAGCGGGTCATCCTGCTGCCGCAGAAAATGCCGTCAGAGATACTGGGGTTTTTAGGCGTGCGGTTCGCGAAAAGCATCGCGTTCGACAGCCGGACCGTCGTCCACGAGGATTATATCGACGCGCACGTGTCGCTCTATAATCCCAAGACGAAAAGCCGGCGGGTCTTTGAGAAATTCCTCGCGAATTATGTCCGCGGCGAGAAACTGACGGTCGACCTGTATTACAAGATGCCGGAGCTCTCGGGGGAAAATTATATGGGGTTTTTCAGTTGCCCGGTAAAGCACCCGCAGATCGACTTTCGGCTGACCGCGCTGGTTCCCGCCGGGTCGGAGCAGTCTGCGCGGGAATTTTTAAGCGCTGCGCGTTTTCGCGATAATAAGACGCATTATGTCGCGGAAGCGATCGGGAAGGGCGTCCGGCGTCTGCGGCGCATGACCGCGCGGGCGGCGCGCGCGAATTTGCGGATCTTCCGTGATTCCCGTCTGCGGATCATTGCGGCCGAGGCCGAGGGCAGCATCGCTTATTTGAAAAACATTATCAAGCACGACGATGGGCGGGCGGATTATTTTATGCTGATCGACCGGGGCAATACCGGAAGCGAGGCGCTGCGGCTGTTTCATTCGTGCGTCAGAAAAAGGATGCCGTTCGTCTTCGCGTTTTCGTCGTCGTATCAGGACGAAGGGGTGCGGCTCCCGCTGCAATGCGAGGCCGCCTACGGAAGCGTCGCGGGCATCGTTTCGCACAAGATGTGGCAGCGGAAACTGCTCGACGAGTGCGGCGCTTATGCCGAGGTGAATG
>JAISEX010000283.1 GCA_031263875.1 Eubacteriales Family XIII. Incertae Sedis bacterium
CGAGCTTTCCACGCTCGTGCGCAATACCTGCCGCGTTCCGGGCGCAACCGGCGCACCCGACTTCGAGGTGCTCACCACGCCCTCGCCCACACAGCGCCGCGCGCTCGATCTCATCGAACATATCCGATTGTAGTCAGAAATCAGTACCTCCATTCCGTGGCAAAACCTTGCCGCTCAGGGAAAATCCGCTCGAGAGGCCGGAGAACTTCGGGTTAATCGCACCTGGAGGGCGAGGCACTAGAGCGTTTTTGATTCATTTACATATCCACGGATGCGAATAGTTTGATTCACGAACTGGGTCCCGGCTTTCGCCGGGACGACGGCATTTTAGCGAAGATGGAAAAAAGCATCGTCATTCCGGCGAAAGCCGGAATCCATGAATTGTGTAAAGAATTAAACAAAAAATGCACCAGCCTCGCCAAGCGGCGCGAGCATGATCATGCGCGTATCGGCGGGGTGGTACCCCGCCCTCCCGGCGGCCTGATTATTTCCGCATCGATCCGGAAATGGAATCAGAGCACGTTAACAAACGAATGCGCATAACGCATCGCATTCGTCATTGCGAGGCGCGCAGCGCCGTGGCAATCCAGACGGCCTCATGGATTGCCACGTCGCTTCGCTCCTCGCAATGACGGTATAAATAGTGGGGCATCATTAAATTAATCTGCTCTAATGCATCCTTGGTGGGTAAATGGTATTACCGCAGACCATCACCTTGCAAAAATACTCCCGCCGCGATCGCATCATGTCCGCGGCGCGCGCCAGATCCGCGAGCGGGAAGCTGTGGGTAATCAGCGCTTCAAGCCGGACATCACCGTTTTGCGCAGCCGCGATCGTTTCCGCCCAGTCGTTTTTCCCTCCGCGATAAAAGCCGGAATTCCAGGAACCATATATCCCAAGCTGCTTTCGCAGGATCCTCTGATAAACGTCTTTCCCGATTCGCATATCCGCGCGGGGATTGCCTATGAGCGCGACCCGGCCACCCGCCCGCGCGGCCCGTATGCAGTCCGTCACGGAGCGGACGTCGCCGACGGCCTCTACGCAGACGTCCGCGCCCGCGCCCCCCGTCAGCGCCGCTATCCGCTCCGCCGCGTCATGCTCCCGGATGTCGAGGAAATCGGCAAATCCGAGAAGGCGAGTCTTTTCCGCCTGCGCGGACTTCGTTCCGGCGAGAAACACCCTTTTCGCGCCGAGGACCCGCGCCCATTGGGCAGCGAGCAGCCCCACGGGCCCGGCGCCGAATATCGCGACACTCTCCATTTCCCGGACACCGAGCCGCCGGAGCGCGTGAAGCGCCACCGCCGCGGGCTCCAGCATTGCCCCCGCCTCGAATGACAAGCCTTCGGGCAACTCCATGAGGTTTTGAGCGGGCACGGCGACGTATTCGGCAAAGGCGCCGTCCCTGCGCGAACCGAGGTAGTCGTAGTCGGAACAGGTTTCGTATTGTTCCCGCAGGCAGGAATCGCAACGCATGCAGGGGATCAAGGGGAATACGCACACCCGTTTGCCGATCAGACGGGAAAGGGCCTCCGGCGCGTCTGCCACGACACCCGCGAACTCATGGCCCGGGATGACGGGCAGGGTGTGCGCGCCGGTTTCGAAGATGCGCGGAATATCCGAACCGCAGATGCCGGCAGCCTCCACCTTCACCAGCACCTCGTCTCCACCAAGCCTTGGCACGGGCCTGTCTTCAAGGCGCAAATCGTTTATGCCGTGCAATACCCAGGCTTTCATTGCGCCCCGTACCCCTCCCCTTTCTTCGCCAAGCGCTCGAAACGCTCCAAGTCCTCGATCGTCGTGATCTTGAAGTTCCGCTCGTCGCCCGGAAAAAGGCCGACGTCCATCCCGAAGCGAAAAGCAAGCTCGCTGCTGCCACGCATGCCCGCCAATTCCGCGCGCGTCACGCTCCTGTGCGCGGCCAGATACTTTCCAAAGCGATAGCCTTCCGGCGTCTGCCCGATGTAGAGCCCATCCCTGTCCAGCAGGGCGGAAACCCGGCGTCCGTCCCCGCTTTGGTAGATTGTCTCGCGCACGCGCAGCGCGGGCGTCGCGCCGTCGCGGCGCCGGGCTTCCTCGATGCAAGCGAGAATGAGCGCCTCCGTAACCGCAGGCCTCACCGCATCGTGCACGAGCACGACGTCGTCCTCTTTCATCAGACATTCCATCGCGAGAAGACCCGCAAAGACGGACTCCTGCCTCGTTTCGCCGGGGTCCGCGAAACCGAGAAATTTCGCGACTCCTTCGCGCGCAAGCCATTCCCCGATCAGAGCGCGCCAGGCTTCCTCCGCGACGACGAGGAAGCCTCCGATCGCCGCGCAGTCCTGGAAGCGCCGCAGGGCGTAGGCGATCAGGGGTCTGCCCCTCACGGGATGAAATTGCTTGGGCACCGGGAGCCCGAGCATCCGCTCTCCCCTTCCGCCCGCCAGGATCAAGGCCGCGTTCATCCCGAAACGCACTCCCGCAATTCCGAAAGGATCTCCCCGTAGCTTCTTCCGTGCCCGAAGAGCGTCGCCGTCCCGAGCACGAAGCCGTTGACGCCCAGGGGCGCGAAGCTCTGAATCTTGTCCACCGTACAGGCGCCGTCCCAAAAGATCTCTATGCCGTATTCCTCCTTCATCGCAAGCAGCTTGCCGATCTTCCGGCCCACGTAGGGCAGGTATATCTGGCCCGCGTGCCCCGGGTTCACGCTCATCACGAGCACGCGCTTCACGATGTGCAGCAGCTCGAGAACGCTCTCGACCGACGTGCCGGGGTTGATCGCGATACCCGGCGTGACACCGGCTTCGATGATCGTCTGCAGCGTCGTCGAGGGATGGTATTCCGATTCCGGATGCACGTAGAGCACGTCGACCCCGCTGTCGATGAAGATGTTGAGATGCCTCCGAGGTTCCTGCACCATCAGATGCGCTTCCACGCTCTTCTTCGTCGCCGTCCTGATGTAGCGCAGGTCGTGGATGCCCATGCCGAAATTCGGCACGAACGTGCCGTCCATGATATCGACGTGAAAGGCATCGACGCCTCCGTCTTCCAGTTCCCGTATCTCTTGCTCCAGATGCGCGTAGTTCGCGCACATCATGGAGGCGGAAAACCGTATGCGCATCTTGATCTCCTTCTCAATCCTTACCGCTCGCGGGTGCACAATTAGAGCACGTTAACAAATAAACGCGCATAACGCCTGACACTCGTCATTGCCCGGGCTGCGCGACGCGGCAATCCATGAGGCCGTCTGGATTGCCACGTCGCTTCGCTCCTCGCAATGACGGCAGGAATAGTGGACATCATTAAATTAATCTGCTCTAGAGCGTTTTTTGGTTAATTAGTTACACAATTCGAAGCGTGTTCCTGGATTCCGGCCTCCGCCGGAATGACGGTGTTTTTCTATCTTCACCAAAACACCGTCGTCTCGGCGAAAGACGGGACCCGGTTCGTAGGTCAAACTATTTCGCATCCGTGGAATAGGTAAATAAATCAAAAGCGCTCTAAAAGTGGAGAGGAACCCTCTTTCAGACGAAGCGCAGGCGCTTGCTTTCCCCTCCCCCGCTCGGCGGGGGAGGGTGCCCCGGCAGGGGAGAGGGCGCCGTTCACTCCGGCAAAGCCGCAAACCAAAGTATCCGTCGCTTCGCTCCGCAGGGATGGACTCCCTCTCCCGGCCTTCGGCCACCCTCTCCCCCCAAGGGGGCGAGGGGAAAAAAATGGGGCCTCCGGCCAGGGAAGGGAACTCCCTAGAAGCCCGACCGTACAGTGAAATCCTCCACCTCCTCGGAGGAGAAATGCAATATCTCATTGACTTCCAAATCACGTCTCCCATGCTCCCATCGCCTCGAAATACGCGATGGTTTTCCTGAGCCCTTCCTCGAGCCGCACCACAGGTTCCCAGCCGAGGGTCCTTTTCGCGAGGCCGATATCCGGCCTGCGCCGCTTCGGATCGTCCTCGGGCTGGGGCAGGAAGACGATCCTGGAGCGGCTCCCCGTAAGCTCGATCACCTTCTTTGCAAGCTCGATAACGGTAAATTCCTCGGGATTTCCCATGTTTACGGGACCTGTGAAATCCTCGGGGCTCTCCATCAACCGCAGCATGCCTTCCACCAAGTCGTCTATATAGCAGAAGCTCCTCGTCTGCGTGCCGTTGCCGCTGACGGTAAGATCCTTCCCTTTGAGCGCCTGAACGATGAAATTGGACACGACGCGCCCGTCGTTCGGATCCATGTGGGGTCCGTAGGTGTTGAAGATCCGCACGACCTTTATATCGACGTTGTTCTGCCTGTGATAATCGAAGAACAGCGTTTCGGCGACGCGTTTCCCCTCGTCGTAACAGGAACGGATACCGATCGGATTCACGTTGCCCCAATAGTCCTCCGTCTGCGGGTGAACACCGGGGTCACCATAAACCTCGCTCGTGCTGGCCTGCAGAATGCGCGCCTTGACGCGCCGCGCGAGGCCGAGCATGTTTATGGAGCCGAGCACGTTGGCCTTTATCGTTTTTATAGAGTTATATTGATACGCGGGCGGACTGGCGGGACAGGCCAGGTTGTAAATCCTGTCCGCTTCGACGTACAGCGGCAGGGTTATATCATGGCGGATAAACTCAAAGCCGGGACTCGCGAATAACCCGCGAATATTCGCTTTCCGCCCCGTGAACAGATTATCGATGCAGATAACCTCGTCGCCCTCGTCGAGCAGACGCTTGCACAAATGCGAGCCGATAAATCCCGCGCCGCCCGTCACCATTATCCGGCTCACCTTTTCACTCCTATCTGGTGGTACTCGATCCCGATTTTGTCGAGTAGCTTCGCGTCGTACTGATTGCGTCCATCGAAGATCACCGGGATTTTCAGCCTTTTTTTGATTTCGTAAAAATCGGGACTCCTGAATTCTTTCCACTCGGTCACGAGAATCATCGCGTCCGAATTCCTGAGCGTGTCGTACTTGCTATCGCAATAATCGATGTTCGGAAGGTCTTTGAGATAGCGGTTCTTCGCTTCATCGGCAGCTTTCGGATCGTAAGCCGCAACCGTGGCGCCGGCTTCAACCAGGTCGCGAATGATTGTAATGGCCGAGGATTCACGCATATCATCGGTATCCGGCTTGAACGCGAGCCCCCAGACGGCGAATTTTCTGCCGATGAGATCGTTGCCAAACTTCGCCTTGACCTTGTTTCCGATGACGTGCTTTTGCCGGTCATTGACGGATGTCACAGATTTCAGCAAATCCGCGGAAAATCCGTGGTGCTCCGCCGTTTTGATCAAGGCTTCGACATCTTTTGGGAAACAGCTGCCGCCGTAACCGCAACCCGGGTAGATGAACGAATAACCGATACGGCTGTCGCTGCCGATTCCGAGCCGCACCTTGTTCACGTCCGCGCCCACGCGTTCGCAAATCCCAGCAATCTCGTTCATAAACGAGATCTTTGCGGCGAGCATGGCGTTCGCGGCGTATTTCGTCATCTCCGCGCTCGCGATGTCCATAATGAGAAAATTGCCCGTGTTGCGCACATACGGTTCGTACACGGTTCTCAGCAATTCGGCGGCGCGTTCGCTGTCCGCGCCGATAACGACGCGATCGGGCCGCATACAATCGGTTATCGCCGCGCCCTCTTTCAGAAACTCGGGATTCGACGCAACGTCAAACTCGATCGAAACGCCGCGCCTGTCAAGTTCGGCCCGGATCGCCGCTCTGACCTTGTCCGCCGTTCCGACGGGAACGGTGGACTTGTCCACGACGCACAGGTATTTGTCGATGTTTTGCCCGATTTCTTTCGCGACGGCAAGCACATACCGCAAATCCGCGCCCCCGTCCTTGTCCATGGGCGTCCCGACGGCGATGAAGCAGAGTTCGCTGTCTTTTATCGCTTCGGGCAGCGAGGTCGTGAACTTCAGCCTGCCGCAAGCAGCGTTGGCCGCAACCATGGCCGAAAGCCCCGGCTCATAGATCGGGATAATGCCGCTTTTCAGGCTTTCTATTTTATTTTCGTCCGCGTCGACGCAGTATACGTCGTTGCCCATTTCGGAAAAGCACGCGCCCGTGACAAGTCCGACGTAACCTGTACCGATTACCGCTATGCGCATATAATCACCTCTTTATGTGTAAATCGCCTTTTCGGCGTGTACGATCATTGATTTGTCCCGGTTGGCAATAAAATATATTGAAGTCAATTGCTCCATTACGTATGCCAATGCCCTCGTTTCCTTGACGCTTTGCAAAGCAAGCGTTTCGATGTAGCCTGCTATATTGAAAGCCCACTCGCAAAATTTGTCGAAAACCGCTTTCTTGGCGACGATCATGTTATACGCGTAGTGATATTCGCCGTTCAGGCATCGTACGTAAGTTTCGTATTTGTCAGGATGCAACTCTCTTAACGCCTTATGCAGAGCCCAGGCGACCTCTTCGCCGACAAAGCGCCGGAACTGCGATCCCGAGTTCGGAAAGCAGATATACGGGAGCGGCATAACCGCATCAATGTCGTCGCTTAACATATCCGGCGTCACAAGCAAATGCCGCCGATAATGCTCGATGCCCACCCATTCAGCCGACGCGTTTTTCCATACGCTGTACATTGCGCTTGCTTCGCAGTATTGCTTATTTTTATCCGATATGTTGTCGCCGTCGTTGTCCTGTTGCTCGCATATGCGAATGCCGGCCGGTTCTGCGCCCGCCTGAATCGGAATCTCCCACGACCTAAGCTCGGGCCGGTTCCTCAAGGGTTTGTCAAGATGATGCCGTACTTCGTAAAGCGAAAAAACACCGTTGCTACCGCTGTCGTTGCCGTTGCGGCGATAAATGGGTTTTACTGCCAATGGAAATTTTCCTATGCTCGCGAAATACTCGGACATCAGCAGATGTTCTTCGTGCGCCGTGAGTTTGAATATATGCCGGTACCCTTTTGCTTGCAGCGTCGCGGCAATTTCGTCCTGCAACAGTTCCGTCACCGCGATAATCACGAGCGTGCTTTCGGCATCCAAACCACATACATCAAGCGTCCTTACGGGCAGCCCCTCGATCTCGACCGGATTACCGTCAAGCTTGCTCACGACAAAGCACTCCGGCATGTAACAGAAAAGATGCCTTATCGCGACATACGCTCCGTAGGCCACGACCTGGGCGCCGTAGATCGCAAATTTTGAATGTTCGCGGACGATGTCAATTACCATTTGTTCTTTATTTCATGATCGGCGCAGTCAAGCGCAATCACTTCATCCATATTCAAATAGCGGTACACACCCAAGCGTCCGCCGAATACAACTTGCGTTTCCCGTTCCGCCAACCGCTTGTACTTGGCGTATAGCTCGCCGTTTCGAGCGTCGTTGATCGGATAATACGCCTCGCCGCCGCACCCTATTGCTTTGGATACTCGCATAGGCCCACACCGCCTCATCGTCCGTGTGGAAAATGTGCGGGCCGTACCGGTGGACACCCGAATGCCCTCGATCTCTTCGGGAGGGCGAGGCACCAGCCTCGCCAAGCAGCAGTGTTTTGGGAAAGCTCCGGCCCGCTGGCGGGGCTGGTGCCCCGCCCTCCCGGAACCTTCCGGAGAGGGAGCTTCATCGGGGCGAAGGCGCGTTTTCAATGGCCCGATGCCGGGCAGGTATGCCACGGCGCGTAGCCCGGGCAATGACGGAAAGGGGGCGTGAATCACCGCCTGCCCTCCATTTTCAATGGTCTCCCTCCTTCTTTGTCCCCGTAGCCCGCCGGATGCGCGCCGTGCCAGCGCCAGGCGTCCTTCAGGATCGTTTCGAGCGCATCTCGCGCGGGCCGCCAGCCGAGGACGGCTCGTGCCTTTTCCGCCGAAGCCACCAGGATCGCGGGGTCTCCGGGCCGCCTGCCCGCCATCTCATAGGGAATCTCCGTCCCTGCGATGCGCTCCGCCGCCCGGATCACCTCGAGCACGGACGCGCCCGCCTGCGAGCCCAGATTGAGCGTCCGGCTCTCCCCGCCTCCGAGCAGGTAGCGCAGCGCCTTCACATGCGCGTCCGCCAGATCGAGAACGTGGACGTAGTCCCTGACGCAGCTACCGTCTTTCGTCGGATAATCATCTCCATATACGGTAAGCCTTGCCCGCTGCCCGAGCGCGGTTTTGAACGTCAGCGGAATCAGATGTGTTTCCAGGGCGTGATCCTCTCCCATGCTCCCGTCCGGCATCGCGCCCGCCGCGTTGAAATACCGCAGGCATACGGATTTCATGCCGTAGGCGTCGTCGCACCGGGCCAGCAGACGTTCCACGGCCAGCTTCGTCTCCCCGTAGGGATTCACGGGCGCAACGGGCATTTCTTCCGTGACGGGCATGCCCGCCGGCTCCCCGTAAACCGCGCAGGTGGACGAAAACACGATGCGCTTCACCACGTGCCTTTGCATCGCGCGCCGCAGATTGATCGTCCCCGCCACATTGTTGCGGTAGTAGTCGAGCGGATGCTTCGCGCTCTCG
>JAISEX010000049.1 GCA_031263875.1 Eubacteriales Family XIII. Incertae Sedis bacterium
CGCGACGCAGACGGCCATAATAATGATGGGCGTCGGTATGCCGAGGGGACGCGACTGGCCGATTATGCTAAAAAGGTCGTTCTCGTACACCGGCTGGACATAGGCGCCGCCCGTGTAGACCTGCACGAGGCCATAAACCGCGTACTTCGTCGCAAGCGTCATCACAAAGGCGGGCATTCTGAAATACGTCACTTCTATGCCGTGAAACAAACCGAGCAGGACGCAGAACAGCAGCGCCAGCACGATGCCGAGCACGAGTCCGCCGGGCGTGTAACCGTGATCGACAAACGTCTTTGCGGCGATGCAGCCCGACATGGCCGCGGTGGAGCCGATGCTGAGGTCGATGCCGCCGCAGACGATAACGAGCAGCATACCGCATGCCATTATGCCGTAAATCGATACCGCGAGAAGGATGCTTCGTATATTCGAGAGCAGGAAGAATTTCGGCGCGAAGAGGGCCATCACTATCATCACGAGGGAGAATATCATGATCCGCTGTCCCCACGCGCTTCCCACCAGCTTCAAAACTTTGTTGTTCACAGCGCTCTCCCCTCCTCCGTATGCTCGCCGGAAGACGCGAGCAATATATCCGTCTGGCTTACCTCGCCCGTGAATTCCTCGAAAAATCTCCCGTCGTGCAGAACGAGTATCCGGTCGGATACCGTCGTCAATTCCGGCAGATCCGACGACACCATAATAACGATGGCGCCGGCGTCCGCAAGTTCCGCGAGATAATGGTAGAGCTCCCGCTTGACGCCGATGTCGACGCCCGCCGTCGGTTCGTCGAGAAGCAGAACCTTCAGCGACCGCGCGAGCCATTTGCCGAGGACGACCTTCTGCTGATTGCCGCCGGAGAGATTGATCGTCTGCAGATCGCGGCGCGGCGGACGGATATCGTATTTCCCGATAGCGTCGTCCGCAAACGTTCTCTCCTTTTTCGTATTGACGAATCCGAATTTCGCGAGAAAATCATAGCTCGATAACGCGAGATTTTTCATCACGGGAAGCAGCGGCACGAAACCCTCCTGCCGCCGGTCCTCGGGTACGAGCCCGAAGCCCGCGCGCATATTCTTCGCGATGCTTCGGCTGACGGGCGAGCCGTTCAATAAGACCGCGCCGGACGCGGGTTTTGCCGCCCCGTAGATGCACCGGATAAGTTCCGTCCTGCCCGCTCCCACCAGGCCGCCGATGCCGAGTATTTCGCCGCCGTAAGCCTTAAAGCTGACGCCCTTCAGGATATCCTTGAAATACAGGTCGCGCACCTCGAGGACCGTATCGCTCCGGCGGTTCGCCTCCTTGCGCATCTTCTCGTTTTTGACCTCGTGCCCGATCATAAGCTTCGTCACGACGGGCGCCGATATCTCATCTTTATTGAGCACGCGGACGTTTTCGCCGTCACGCATCACCGTCAGTCGGTCGGCGATGCGGTAGACTTCTTCGAGCCGGTGGCTGATATAGAGGATGCTCGCTCCCCCCGCGCGCAGCTCATCGATGGTTTCAAACAGCTTTTCGGATTCTGCTGCGGAGAGCGCCGACGTCGGTTCGTCCATAATAATGAGCTTCGCGTCCTGCCGCAGCGCTTTCAGAATTTCCACCGTCTGGCGCTGCGCCATGCCGAGGCTCGCGACCTCGGCGTTTGGGTCGATGTCAAACGTATACTTGCCGATCAGCTCCGCAACGCTTCTCTGCATTTCCTTCTTCTTCGTCAGCCGGAACTTCGTGCGCTCCTGGCCGAGAAAGATATTCTGCGCCACCGTCAGCGTCTGTATCAGCGAAAGTTCCTGATAGATAACGGATATGCCGGCGTCCGCCGCGTCCGTCCTCGACCGGATATCCCGCGGTTCGCCCTCGACATAAATAGTCCCGGCGTCCTTCGTGTAGACGCCCGTCACGATCTTTATCAGCGTCGATTTTCCCGCGCCGTTCTCTCCCATCAGCGCGTGGACTTCGCCCTTTTTAATATCCAAACTGACATTTTTGAGCACGGGAACGCCGCCGAACTGCTTATCGATGCCGCGCACCTGCAGCACGTATTCCGCATTGATATTCGTCATGGCTGCACCTCGCTGAGTCGCGGCGGCTCATTCTTTTTCGTTTTCCTCACGCGTCCTCCGTCCGTCAGCCGGCTGAACTGCGCATCGAAATTTATCATGATAACGATAACGGCGCCGTACATCAGATAATGGACGCCCGTGGAAAGTCCGTATTTCAGCAGCCCGCTCGTGACCATCGTCATAAAGAACGCGCCGAGGCAGGCGGCGAGCGCGTCGCCCTTACCGCCCGTAATCACGATTCCGCCGACAACGCACGCGCTTATCGCCTGAAATTCCATCATATTTCCGAGCGTCTGCGTCGTCGCCGTCTGAAACGCCACGACCATCGCCGCGGCAAGCCCGCAGAACGCACCGCAGGCCATAAAGCCCGCGATCTTTATTCTGTCCTTTTTCACACCGGACATCAGCGCCGACTTCTCGTTCGCGCCGAGGGCGCAGGTATAGAGCCCGAATCTCGTCCGCGTCAGCACCACCTGCATCAGCACCGCAAGCGCTATCCACACGATCGTGATCTTATACAGGCCGCTGTAATTATAGCCGAAACTGATGAAATCCAGATTTGTCAGCTTCATGGGCACCGGACGGCCGTCGGTCTTAAACGTGGTTATCAGCGCAAGCCCGCTAAAGACAAACCCGCTCGCAAGCGTGGTCACGAATTCCGAAAGATGGAGCTTCGTTACCACCAGCCCGTTGAACAGCCCGCAGGCCGCTCCCGCGAGTATCGTGATCAGTATCACCGCGATCCCGGGCACGCCGGGAATAAAAGACGCCCGCGCGCAGGCGACCCCGCACAGACACACGATGCCGCCCGCGGAAAGATCGATGCCGCCTCCGATTATCACGAGAGCCATTCCGAGCGAAATGAGCCCCGTATAGGCGGAATCCTTCAGTAATTGGAGTATATTAAACGTGGTCAAAAAAGAATCGGTGGTAAGCGTATACGTCAGACCGAGCGCGATCACCAGGCCGATGGAAATACACCTCCGGATATTAGTGCTACTCATAAGAGCCTCTCCGTAATAATCCCGCAGGGGGCGCACCTCTGTATAAGGAGGAAGGGATGCGCCCCATTAAAAGAGCGTTAATTAATTTCCGATGTCAAGCCAATGCGACTGCGCTTCGACAGCGTTCACATTATCCTTATCCACCGGCGCGAACGGCCGCACGATGGAGGGAGTGGTTTCATAGCCGGCAGATACGCTGTTCACGCCCGTTTCGACAAAGTAGAGCGCCATGTTGAGCGCGGTCTTGACCGAGCCGTACTGATCCGGGAAATTCGTGCCGGTCAGCTTGCCGTCCTTTATCGCCTTGATGCCGAGCGGAATGCAGTCGGAACCCCATACGAGGATGCCGTCGCCGCTGCGCCCTTCGGAATTGATTGCGTCGATCGCGCCGAGAGCGACCTCGTCCGCCACGCCGAATACGGCGTCGATCTTGGTCCCCTTATTCGCGGTGAGCAGCGCGCGCATCTTCGTATTCGCTTCTTCCTGCGAGAAACCCGGAATATTCTCCGTTCCGATAATCTCGATCTCGCTGTTCGCCGCGATGTAATCTTCAAAGCCCGTCCCGAACAGCGACACGGATTTGATTTCCGCGGGGACGTCGAGCAGGATAACATTGCCCTTGCCGCCGAGCCGGTCGATAATCGCTTTTGCCGCGACTTCTCCCGACTGGTAGCTGCTGTTTTCGATATGCAGCGTGTGCAGCGCCGAGGAGCCAACGTTGCTCGTGATAACGGGGATGCCCGCTTTTTCGGCCTGCTCTATCGACGGGCCGACCGCTTCGCCGTCAGTCGCTTCCATAATAATGGCGTCGAAATCCTGCGCGATGCATTCGGCGATAAGCTGATTCTGCTTCGCCGCGTCCCGTTCCGCCTCCATGTACTGGATCTCAAGATTCGGATACGTCGCCTGCACATCCTTGACCGCTATTTTCGCGAGCTCGTTTGTCTGGCCCTGCATGGACATGGGAATGTACGCGATCTTTACCGTCTCTTTGCTGATGTCCTTGCCGGTCAATTGGATACTGCCGCTGTCGCTGTTTCCGGTGTCGGAAGAACCGGCCGGGTCCGACGAGCCGCCACATCCGGTGAGGATCATCGCCATCGTCATAATGATTGCGACGCCTAATACTGCTAACTTCTTCTTTCTCATTTTACCTCGACCTCCTGAACAAATAAATCCGAACACTACACGTGGGCGCCCCTGAAAACCGAAGCGCTCTTTATGTTAATTTTATATTTTTGTGAATAGTATGTCATTAGCTCAGGCTATGACAAAAACGCATAGTGCGAATGGGGATTCTGGCGGGGGTAAAAGGAAGACGGCAGGAAGTGGGGCTTATGCTGGATTTTGGTTCTTGGCTGTCTTTGGTGCGCGGGTGGTGGGCCGGTACACCGCTATAATGACGGGCGTGCCGTGGAACTTTTCTCGCGCGTATCCGCGCACGGGATAGCAGCGGTATACTTTTTCGCCGCAGGCGAAAAAGATACAAGCGGATAGCCCGGTGGGGCTGCGCTCTCATTATTTTTAATTCACGCCAATTTTCCATTAATTTTCACTGAGGAAAGCCCAATTAAACTTGTTGAAGCGGCCCCATGCGCCCACCGGATCAACAGCCCAATACGCGGTGAAAAGTATATCGCCTTTCACGTTATTTCATCGATAAAGTTTGCCATTTCCTCGACGCTTTCCACCGAGCCGCCCTTGATCCAGTCGAGCAGCGTCCGAAACAAGCCCGCCGCCGTAAATTGCGCCAGATAATTCGTAAACGCCGGATCGCTTCGGGTTTTATCGTTTTGCGTTTTGAATAAATCAACGATTGCGCCGCTCAGCCGCTCGTAAAAGAGGTGCGTGAGTTCCGCTTTGATCAGGAGAGAAATAAATTCGCGTTTGCTCTCGAAAAACGAAAAATAGAAACGCAGCGCATGATATTTATCGTCCATCCCGAGCCGCTTCATACCGGCCGTAAACTCGCCAAACATTTCGCTCAGGTAATCGGTAATAACATCTTCTTTTGTCTGATAACTGCGGTAAAACGCCATGCGCGAAACGCCGGCCGTCCTGGTGATCTGCGTGACGGTAAGGCTGTTGAAATCCTTCTTCTCCAGAAGTTTCATCAGCGCGATGAAAATGCTGTCCTTGCTTAACTTTTTTTGGCTCTGTGCGTAAGTTTCTTCCATATCACTCCCTCACGGAGTAGTATAGCATAAAATTTCAAGGGTTACAAGTGTAACGTGTAATGATACAACAGCTAACATGATGTTACACATTTCATCCCTTGTAACAGAAGGCTGTTTTGCTCTTGACACGCCGAAAACCAAATGGTATTGTTACACTTGTAACGTATCGAGGGTAACTGATTGTAACGAGGGAGCGGCCGTATGAAAAAAGCGAAGCAACCGGAAAAGAACTGGAACACCAGTAAAATCACCGGTCAAAAGGGCAAAACGGTCATTATAACCGGAGGCACCGGCGGGGTGGGCTTCGCCGACGCGCAGGCGCTTGCCGCGAAGGGAGCCACCGTTATTATCGTGGGGCGCGATCCGCGCAAAGGGGCGGACGCAGCGGACAGGATAAAACAAACGTGCAGGGACGCGGATGTGTCTTTTCAGCGCGTCGATTTAGGCAGCCTGGCGGAGATCAAGGATTTCGCGGAGAGAATGAACCGGGAGCTGGACAGTCTGGACATTTTGATCAACAACGCGGGAATTATGATGCCCGCCGGCAGGCACGTAACGTCCGACGGGTTTGAGCTGCAATTCGGCACGAACTACCTCGCGCACTTCGCGCTTACGGGCCGGTTATTGCCGCTGCTGAAACGGGCAAAGGCCGCCCGCGTGGTAACAATGGCGACGCTCCCCGGTAATTTCCGCATTGATTTCGATAATCTGCAATCCGAGAAAAGCTACCGCGCGCCTGCGGCATACGGTCAATCCAAATTGGCCGAATTGATTTTCGCCCTCCATTTGCAAAGGCTGAGCGACCAAAACGGTTGGGGCATATCCAGCATGGGCGCGCACCCCGGTCTTGCGGCAACGGATTTGGTAACGAAGCAGGCGGGGTCGAACACGGCTGTTATGGCGTTTTTAAGGGCGATGTTTGCGGTTTTCCCGTTTATGCGCCAAAGCGCGGACAAAGGCGCGTTGCCGGCGTTGTTCGCCGCGACCGCTCCCGATGCGAAAGGCGGCGCGCACTATGGCCCGAACGGGTTTAACGAAATGGCGGGATACCCGGCGTTGGCGAAAATCAATCCCCTCGCGCACGACCTGCCCACAGCGGAAAGGCTCTGGAACGTGTCGTTGGAATTAACGAATGTCGGCTATTGAAGCCTCTGGTAATTGCCGCTCTTTTCCCGTATTCCTCTCTCTTAACGAGCATCATTGACGTGCTGTGAAACACATACAATACGGGAGAGCGGCATTCCAGCATCTCCATTTTAACTTATGTCCCGTATCAGAAAGTTTCCATCTTCTCGCTGCGCAGTTGGCCGCAGGCGGCGGCAATGTCACTGCCGAGCTCCCGGCGCGTCGTCGTCCTGATGCCGCGGGAAAGCAGGCGCTCCGCAAAGGCCGTGACGCGGGCGCGCGGCGGCGGCGCATAGCCGAGTTCCGGCACCGCGTTGGCGGGAATGAGATTGACATGGAATTCTGGCGCTGCCGATGACCCCGCATTCGCGGAAGAATCCTCGGACGCAAGCAAATCGGCCAGCTCATCGGCACACCGCAGATCGTCGTTCACGCCGTCGAACAGCGCATATTCAAACGTAAACCTTCGCCCCGTCACCCGCGCGTATTCGCGCGCAAACGCTATAAGCTCCCGTACGCCGTGCCGCGCTCCGACGGGCATCAGCGCGTTCCGGATCTCATCATTCGGAGCGTGCAGGGACAGCGAGAGATTCGCCTGCGGAAGATCCGTCATAAAACGCCGCATGCCAGAGGTCAGCCCGCAGGTCGAAACCGTTATCTGCCGCCTGCCGAGATTCCTCCCCTCGGGCGCCGTGATATTTTTGAGGAAGGTCATCACGTTTTCGTAATTATCGAACGGCTCGCCCACGCCCATCATCACGATATGACCGATGCGGCTTTTCCCCTCGTCGTCCGTATGCTTCACGTACCGCACACGGCCGGATTCACCGAGCGGCCGGCCAAACGCGTCCGCGCCGTTCCGCACGTCGCGCTCGCAGATAATATATTGGTCGGCGATTTCCGCCGGCGTCAGATTCCGCTGCAAGCCGTGACGCCCCGACGCGCAGAAGCGGCAACCCATCCGGCAGCCCGCCTGCGAACTGATGCAGAGCGACCAGCCGTAATAATACTCCATCAACACGGCCTCGACATACAGGCCGTCGCGCGTTTCAAACAGATACTTGCGCGTCCCGTCGATCTCCGACACCGCAATGTCCGCCACGCTCAGGCTGTCTATCACGCATGTCCCGGCGAGTTTCGCGCGCAGCCCGAGCGAGAGATCCGTCATCTCGTCCCACGTCCGCGCGCCGTTCATCAGCCACTTGAACACCTGCTTCGCGCGGTACGGCTTTTCACCGAGCGAAACGAAAAACTCCGTGAGTTCCTCAAGCGGCTTGTCCTTCAATATTTCGAGCTTTTCCATAATGCGCACCTTTCCTCGTCGATAATTATTATATCAGACGGGGAAAGCGACGGAAGCGCGGCTGTTCAGACAAACTCCTCCGCAAAATGGCATTTTACAAAATGTTCCGGCAGTATCTCGCGGAATTCGGGATTCTCCGCAAAGCAGGCGTCCCGGGCGTAATCGCAGCGGGGCGCAAAACGGCAGCCGGGTTTCGGGTTGACCGGCGAACTGATCTCGCCTTTCAGCAGAATGCGCTCCTTGTTGTGATCGACGACCGGCACGGGCACCGCACTGAGCAGCGCCTTCGTATACGGATGTATCTGTTTGCTGAACAGCTCCTCGGACGCGACCTTCTCCACGATTTGTCCCAAATACATGACGATAATGTTGTTGGAGATGTGCTTGACCACCGACAGGTCGTGCGTAATAAAGATGTAGGCAATGCCCATCTCGGACTGGATATCGATCAGGAGGTTCAGTATCTGCGCCTGTATCGACACGTCCAGGGCGGACACCGGCTCGTCGCACACGATGAATTCCGGTTCCAGCGACAACGCGCGCGCAATGCCGATGCGCTGCCGACGCCCGCCGTCAAGCTCATGCGGATACGCGTTGACGAAACGCCGCGCCAGACCCACGACATCCATCAGCTCAAAAACGCGTTTTTTGATATCCTCTCGCGAGAGCTTCTTTGTGATCAGCATCGGTTCGGAAATCGTCTGGTAAATCGTCATGCGCGGATCAAGTGAGGAATACGGGTCCTGAAAGATGATCTGCATCTTGCTGCGCAGGTTCTTTAGTTTTGACGCGCTTACCCTCGTGACGTCTTCGCCGTTATATATAATCGTACCGTCGGTGCTCTCGAGAAGATGCAGCACGACGCGACCGAGGGTCGATTTTCCGCAGCCGGATTCGCCGACGACCCCCAGCGTTTCGCCCGTATTGATAGAAAAACTCACGTCATCGACCGCGTGAAGCTGTCCCTGCGGAACCTCGAAGTATTTTTTCAGATTTTCGACCTGCAGCAGCGGTGTTGTCATCTCACGCCCTCCGTTCCGCTATATATTAGCGCATCTATCATACGCCATAAAGTTCGCGTTGGTGATATTGCTCACCTCGTAACAGTCGCCGATAAAGTACACATCGGGGATAAGTTCAAAGAAGGGATCGGCGGCGCTGTTCCTCTGCATCCCGAACGCCGTGACCACATAATCGGCGTCAAGCGACGCAGTGCGCCAATCCGCGCCCTCGATCTCAACCTGGTGACCAGCTATCCTCCGGACGATATGGCGGTCGATCAGTTTCACGCCGTTTTCTTTCAGCAAATACATGAGAAAATTACGCGTGATGTAATGGGTGCCCGTCGCAAAATCATCAACCTTTACCATATCGACGACCGTCACCTCATGCCCCTCCATGGCAAGCGCCAAAGCGGATTCGCAGCCCGATAAGCCGCCGCCGCAGACCACGATCTTGCTGCTGGAGGGGAACGTTATTCTGCCGGAATCCGCCGCGAGAACGTCGTGCACATACGGGTCGTCCATGCCGGGAATGGGCGGATGCACCGGGATGGAGCCGACTGCCACCACAACCGCGTCGGGCTTTTCCGCAAGCACAAGCTCCGGCGTCGCCGCCGTGTTCAGGCGGATATCCGCCCCGCAAGCAGCAGTCATGCGCTGGCTCCATTCCGTGTAGAAGAGTAAGTCATCTTTAAAGGGAAGTTTGTTGATGTCGTTCAAAAGGCCGCCAAGCCGCTCCGTTTTTTCAAAGAGCACCACCTCGTGACCGCGCTTGATAAGCGTCCGCGCCGCTTCGCAGCCGGCGACGCCGCCGCCGATCACCACGACCTTTTTCTTCTCGTCGGCCTTCCATACTTTTGAATACCTGTAGCTTCGGGCAAGCGATGGATTGACTGAGCAATGGATATGCGTGCCATAAGAATCCATGCAATTCCAACATCTGAGGCAGGGGCGCGCTTCTTCCGGTTTGCCGCGGTATGATTTATTCAGCAGATCGGGATCCGCGAGCAGCGCCCGCGCGATCGCCACCATATCGACCG
The DNA here is from genome assembly GCA_031263875.1 of Eubacteriales Family XIII. Incertae Sedis bacterium. Lineage (GTDB taxonomy): Bacteria > Bacillota > Clostridia > Peptostreptococcales > Anaerovoracaceae > JAITEX01. Next base: position 9,705 of record JAISEX010000049.1, read on the forward strand.
CGCCCTCGGCGATAAGATCATCCGCGACCTGCATGGTCGTGATGCCCCCGACGACGCTGACCGGTATCGTGATCTCCGGGTCCGCTTTTATCTGCTTGGCGTAAGGCACGTTTGCCGCCCGTTTGCGGTAATACGGCGGCATGCAATAGAACTGCCCGCGCGTTTCCACGATAAGCCCCGCAGAAACATTGACCAGATCGATATGCTCCTGCGCCAGCCGCAGAAAATCGATCACCTCGGGAGTCCGCATACCGCCTTCGACGATCTCATCGCCGGAAATACGCAGTTCGAGAACGAAGTCCTTGCCGACAGCCTCACGCAGTTCTTTGAGTAATTTAAGCGGGAACCGCCGCCGCCGCTCCGGAGAGCCGCCCCACTCGTCCGAGCGCGTATTTGTCATCGGTGAAAGGAACTGCGCGATCAGATTGCCGTGCGCCCCGTGAATCAGGACGCCGTCGAAGCCGCACCGTTGGAGCCGCGTCGCCGTGTCGATATACGAAGCTATCACGCGGTCGACGTCCTTGTTATCCATCTCCCTCACATACGGGAACCGTTCCGGGATGGAGAAGTTCGACGGGGCGATGGCGTATTCGGTCTTCGTCAATTCCGGGTGCGCCCCGCGTCCCGCGTGTACCAGTTCCACAGAGATTTTCGCGCCGTGACGGTGCGCGGCCTCGGCCAGCATCACAAGGCCGGCGATTTTATTTTCATCGGTCACGTCGATGGTCGCCTTCGCGTCGAACGCGTTCAGATGGTCGACGGGCGTTGCCCCAAGATGAACGACGGCGACGCCGGATTCGGCCTGCCGTTCCACAAAGTCGATATAATCCTGCGTCGGCTCCCCGTTGGCATTCGTCAGATCGCAGACCAGCGGCGAGAATTCCACGCGGTTTTTATATATCGTAGTGCCGACCTTCAGCGGCGTAAAGACGTGATGGTAATTATTAAATGAACTCATTTCTCTCCTCTTCTCTTCTCAATCTTATTCAGCGGCCTTGATACAGCGGACAAGGTGGGTGTCGGATACCGATGCCAGTTCGACCGGCGCCTGTCTGCACGCGTCATCCGCGAGCGGGCAGCGCGGCGAAAATTTGCATCCTTTCGGGAGCGCCGTCGGATCCGGCATCAGACCGACGATCGGTATCAGACGCTTGCGCGCGCCGGTTATATCCGGAAGCGAATCGAACAGGCCGCGCGTATAGGGATGGCTTCTTTTTTCAAAGACCGCGTCCGCCGTCCCGATCTCGACTATTTCGCCGGCATAGACTACCGCCACGCGGTCGCAGGTTTCCGCGACGACGCCGAGGTCGTGCGTAATTAAAACCATGGACGTCCCGAATTCATTTTTGAGTTCCTTCATCATGTTCAGGACCTGCGCCTGTATGGTCACGTCCAGCGCCGTCGTCGGTTCGTCGGCGAGCAGCAGTTCGGGCTTGCACGCCAGCGCGATGGCGATAATGACGCGCTGTTTCATCCCGCCGGAAAACTGGTGCGGGTAATCGTTAAACCGTGTGGACGGGATGCCGACTGTTTCCAGCATTTCGGCCGCTTTTGCCGCGGCATCCGCCCGGTTCAGCTTCAAGTGGAGCCGGACCATTTCGCTTATCTGGTCCCCCACCTTGTCGATGGGATTCAGCGCGGTCATCGGATCCTGAAATATCATGGACACCTTGTCGCCCCGGATATTCCGCATCTTCGCGTTCGGCATGGCGAGAATATTTTCTCCCGATAAAAGGATCTCGCCCGATACGACCCGACCCGGCGGCATCGGCAAAAGGCGCATAATGCTCAGTGCGATCGTCGTCTTGCCTGCGCCGGTCTCGCCGACCAGCCCAATCGTTTCGCCTTTTCTCACCTCAAAGGAAACATTGTTCACGGCATGGCACACGCCGGTTTCCCGCGATTTGTATTCGACGGTCAAATTTTTGACCGAAAGTATGGTTTCATTCAATGCCCGATCACCCCCGTTCATATTTTCAGCCTCGGATCAAGGCAGTCCCGCAATCCGTCCCCGAAAAGATTCAGCGCGATAACCGTCAGGGAAATCGCGATCCCGGGCGTCGTTACCATATAGGAATGATCGATGATGTAGGCTTTTGCCGATGTTATAATAGCGCCCCATTCGGGATTGGGAGGCTGCACGCCCATGCCGAGGAAGCTCAGTCCCGCGGCGAGCAGAATGGACATCGCCACGTTGACCGTCGTCTGCACGATCAGCGGCGAGAGGATATTCGGGAGCAAATGCCGAAGCATAATACGCGCCTTGCCCGCGCTGACGGCGCGCGCTGCTTCGATATATTCTTCGTTCTTGACCTGAAAAACGGGCGCTCGCGTGAGCCGCGCGTA
>JAISEX010000050.1 GCA_031263875.1 Eubacteriales Family XIII. Incertae Sedis bacterium
AATAATTGCCCAGAAAAACGTAGGGGCGGCATTCTGCCGCCCGCGGGTGACAGATGGAGCGACGGCAGGGGAAGGAAGGTGATGTCGTGTTTTATCTCGCTTGTTTTAGTGTTCACGTGAGAAACGGGGACGCCGTAATAGGACGGGCGCGTTGTGGGCTTTGCCCGCACAAGGGACGGCCGACGGCAAATGAATGGCGCTTATGCTCTGCCTCATCTCGCTTTGTCTGTCGCTGGTATGGCAACCGGAACGCCGGTGTGAGGATGGGTGTGTCGTTTACTTTTCTCGCATACGGGAGCCGGAGCGCAGCGATGGTGACGCGCAAGGGATAGATGCTCTGTTTTACACTGCGGCTAAAGCCGCGTAAAACAGGCATAGCCCGGTGGGGCTGTTTCATTGTGTTTACGATGTTGATATTGTTAAAAGTTTAACAATCAAATCGTATCATTATATTTCAAAACAGCCTCATGCGCCCGTATTATGAGCAGCGATTGCTCCAGTCCCGCGGTCAAGGGGATCACGGCTTACGGCCCGAAACGGCAGGATCGTCACGCCCTCAGTGCCGAGCTGAACCGCCTGCTTTGCGCTTCACGTGACTGAACCGCCGGTTCGCCGAAGTGAACCGCTGCGGGCGGTGATAGTGGCGCGGGCGCCGCGTGTGTCAGCGGGAACGGGGCGGATCCGCGTTAGCTTATTATTCCATATCCCGTATTCCCGGCGTTATTCGCGCGGCATTCGCTTCTTATAAAAAAGTGTTTGGGAATTACGGATTTGAGGTGTGGTTTGGTACGTTCTTTGCATAATTATAGTAACGAAATCGATTCATCACAACATAGAGGAGGATCCGTTTATGAGTGAAGTAAAGAACAAGTTTGGGAAGATCCAAACGGTTGAGCAGGCGATGGAGCACATCAAGGACGGCATGACCATTATGGTCGCCGGTTTCTGCGGTGTCGGCTCGTCTTACCGGCTGATCCAGGAGATCATCAAAAAGGGAGTCAAGGACCTGACTCTTATCTCGATCGACGCGGGCGATCCCGGCGTCGGTCCCGAAGACATTATCAAAAACGAACAGGTCAAGAAACTTATCTCCAGCCACATCGGGGCGACCCCGCGGACGGGCGAGCTGCTGAATGAGGGCAAGCTGGAGGTCGAATTCGTGCCGCAGGGCATACTGGCCGAGCGTATCAGAGCGGGCGGCTGCGGCATTCCCGGTTTTCTGACGGACGTCGGCCTCGGAACAATGGTCGAAGAAGGCAAGCCGAAGGTCACGCTGAACGGCAAGGAGTATCTGCTTGAAACGGCGCTGCACGCGGACGTCGCGATACTGCGCGCGGAAAAGGCCGATGAGTTTGGCAACCTGATTTATAACAAGACGGCGAGAGGCGTCAATCCGCTTATGGCTCGTGCCGCGGACCTGACCATCGTCGACGCGAAAGAAGTGGTCGCTCTCGGCGACATCGATCCGGAAGACGTAGTGACGCCGGGCGCATTCGTTGATAGCATTGTAAGAGGCGGAGGTGAATGGACATGGGCATGGGAATAAAAGATATGATGGCCAAGAGGGCCGCCGAAGAAGTCAATAATGGCGATATCGTCAATCTCGGTTTCGGGATACCGCAGAAAGTGGTCAATTTCATACCCGAGGACAAGACGGTTTTCCTCCACGCGGAAAATGGGATTCTCGGGGCGGGCCCCGCGGCGGGCGTCGGGCTCGGCGATCCCGAACTGATCGACAGCGGCGGCGTGCCGATCACGACGGTGCCGGGCGCTTCGTATTTCGACAGCGCGGACAGCTTTGCGCTGATCCGTTCGGGCCGGCTTGATATTACGGTATTGGGCGCGCTCGAAGTCGCGGAGAACGGCGATCTCGCGAACTGGATGGTTCCGGGCGGCGCGATCCCCGGCATGGGCGGCGCGATGGATCTCGCGGCGTACGCGAAGGAAGTTATCGCGGTCACGACGCATACGGATAAGAAGGGCAATCCCAAGCTGAAGAAGGCGGTCACGCTGCCGCTGACGGCGCGGAACTGCGTCAAACTTATTATCACGGATATCGCGGTTATAGAAGTTGACGACAAGGGCTTTTTGCTGAAGGAAGTGTTCGCGGGGAATACCGTCGAGGAAGTTATTGAAAAGACGGGCGCGGAGCTTCGCGTTGCGGATGATGTGCGCGTTATCGACTATGACGCGGAGCAGTAGGGCGAACGGAAGGAGAATATAATGACAAGAGAAGCAGTAATCGTATCGGCGGTACGCACCCCGATAGCCAAATACGCGTCGGCGTTGAAGGAATACGAAGGCCATGAGCTCGGCGGGATCGCGGTGAAGGAAGCCGTGGCGCGCGCCGGTATCAATCCGGCGGAAATCACCGAGGTGTATATGGGTAACGCGGAAGGCGCCCCCGGCGACCTCGGCCGCGTGATAGCGCTTGAGGCGGGTCTGCCCGTCGAGATCCCCGGAATCCAGTTCGACCGCCAGTGCGCGTCGGGCCTGGAAACCATCTGCGTGGCGGCTGCCATGGTCGAGAGCGGCCACGGCGATATCTACGTCGCGGGCGGAGCCGAATCCATGACGAACAATCCGTATTTTATGAAGAAGATAAATAAGCCGAGCCGGTATTATCCGCTGCCGGAATTTTTCACGGTCGTTATGTCGCCGCCGAAGGGCGAGTACGGCAATCCCGATATGGGCGTAACGGCGGAAAACGTGCTTGAATATGCGCAGGAAAAGCTCGGTTACACGGTTTCGCGCGAGGAACTCGACGCGTTTGCGGCGGAAAGCCATAAGAGGGCGGCTGCCGCGATAGAAGCGGGCGTGTTCAAGGAGCAGATCGTTCCGGTTCCGAGCCGTGATCGCAAGAAGAAGGGCGAAATGTTCGATACGGACGAGTCGCCTCGTCCCGAAACCACCGTCGAGAGCTTGGGCGCTTTGCGTCCCGTCTTTAAGAAGGACGGATCCGTGACCGCCGGCAATAGCTGTCCGACAAACGACGCGGCATCCGCTGTCGTCGTGATGAGCGCTGAGAAGGCGAAAGAGCTCGGCAAGACGCCGCTGCTGAAGGTCAAGGGATTCGCTTCCGTCGGCCTCGACCCGAATTATATGGGACTAGGGCCCATCGGCGCCGTCAGGAAACTGCTTGACAAGACCGGCGTTTCAATTGACGAGGTAGAGGTTATCGAAATCAACGAGGCGTTCGCGTCGCAGGCGATCATCAGTTGCCGCGAGCTCGGGCTCGATATGGCGCGGGTAAACCCGAACGGCGGAGCCATTGCGCTCGGTCACGCGCTGGGAGCGACGGGCGCGGTGCTGACGACGAAGGCCGCTTACTGGATGAAGGATCATCCCGCGGGCAAACGTTATGCCATCGTGACGATGTGCGTCGGCGGCGGCGAAGGTTCCGCTGCGATGTTTGAACGCCCGTAAATATTAGAGGAGGGTACTTCAAAAAACCTCATGCCGCGCGGCAATGACGCGTGGTTAGGATTGAAATACCCCAGAGTAAATCAGAAGAAAGTGAGTGAAAGACATCATGTCAGATAATCATGTATTGAGCCTTGATTTCGATCGCGAATATCCGCGGATCGTGAGAGGCGACCGTATCTATATGTATACCGAAGACGGTACGGAAATCGTCGACGGCGCGTCGGGTCCGGTGCTGGTCAGCCTTGGCCACGGCATCGACGAGATTGCCGACGCGGTGCGGGATCAGACGAAGAAAATCGCGTTCGTCCACCGGGACGACTGCGTGACGCCGGTTCTCGAGGAGTCGTGCAAGACGTTTACGGAAGCGTCGAACGGCGATATGTACGCGACCTTCCAGGTCTGCGGCGGCAGCGAGGCGAATGAGATCGCGATCAAGCTCGCCCGCAATTATCACCGGTTCAGAGGCGACCAGACCAAGTATAAGATCATCGCGAGATGGCAGAGTTACCACGGTTCCAGCATGGGCGTTATGGCCATATCCGGCTTCTCGTCGCGGCGCGAAGGCTACGAGCCCTATCTGTTCGAGCATGGCCATGTGGCTCCGTGCTACTGTTACCGCTGCTGGTTCGGCAAAGAGCCCGGAACCTGCGGCCTTGAGTGCGCGCAGGCGGTCGAAGACGAGATCCTCGCGCAGGGGCCGGACACGGTCGCGGCGTTTATCGCCGAGCCGATTTCCGGCATGTCGCTCTGCGCGGCGGAAGCCCATCCGGATTATTTCAAGCGGGTCCGCGAGATATGCGACAAGTATAATGTCCTGCTGATCCTCGACGAAGTGATGACGGGTTGGGGGCGCACGGGTAAGATGTTCGCCTATCAGCACTACGGAATAGTGCCGGATATGGTCAGCACGGGCAAGGCCGTCAGCGGCGGTTATTATCCGCTCGCCGCGGTATCCGTGACGAAGAAATTCTACGACGGTTATCATGAAACGGGCGCGAAGTTCAAGCCCGGTTACTCGTGGTCCGGCAACCCGACGGGCGCCGCGGCCCAGCTTGCCGCGTATAAGTATCTGAACGAGCACGACCTGCTGGAGAATTGCCGCGTGCAGGGCGAGTACCTGAAGAAGCGCATCAGTGAGATAGCTGAAAAGCACCCGATCATGGGCGACATTCGCGGTAAGGGCCTGATGGTCGGCATTGAGCTGGTCAAGAATAAGGAGACGAAGGAGCCCTTCGCGCCGAAACTTGGCATGGCGTCGCAGGTCCAGGACGAATGCCTCGAGGTGCAGAATATGATAATCGAGGCATCGAGCGGATGCTTCAAAGGGACGCAGGGCGATGCCCTCGTGATTTCGCCCGCCTTTGTCATCACGAAGGACGAGGTGGATATGATCGTTGACAAACTCGACAAGGCCATCACGGCGGTCGAGGAACGCAACGGAGTTAAATGACCTTGACGCCCGCTGAAATCAAGGACAGAATAAGCGAAGCGGCGCCCGGGGTATTTCGTATTCGGGTGCCGCTTCCGAAAAACCCGCTGAAGGAGCTGAACGCGTACTTTGTGCGCGCGCTTCCGGGCGGCCGCAACCTGCTGGTCGACACGGGTTTCAACCGCGTGGAATGCGAGGAGGCGCTTCGCGGCGCGCTCGCGGAGCTCGGCGCGGATATGAAGGAAACGGATATTTTCATTACGCATATGCATTCCGACCACTGCGGTCTGGTGAACCGCATTGCGGATGAGAGTTCAAAGATATATTGCAGCCGCGCTGACGCGGCGATAATCAACGACGCGGCGGGCGATACCTACTGGGACGAGCTTGACGAGCTTTTCGCGACCTACGGTTACCCGCGGAAGAGGCGTCAGAACAGAGAGAAACATCCCGGCTGGGAGTTCAATGTGCGCGAGCCGATCGAGTTCACCTTCGCCAATGAGGGAGCGATAATCGAAGCCGGCAAATATCTGCTCCGCACCGTTTGGACTCCCGGCCACACGCCGGGTCATATGTGCCTCTACGACGAGCGTTTCGGCCTCTTGTTCTGCGCGGATCACGTGCTTGGCGACATCACGCCGAATATCACGATAGAAAACGGCATGGAAAATCCCCTGCGGCTCTACTTCGACAGCTTGGACAAGGTGTCAGCGTTAAAGGTTGACACGGTTCTGACGGGGCACCGCAATCCGCCGGCGTCCTTCGCGGGCCGCGTTGCGCAGTTGCGGGCCCACCATATAGAGCGCCTCGAGGAAGTGATGGCGATCCTGAACGGCCACGCGATGACCGCCTATGAAGTCGCGGGAAAGATGACGTGGGATATCTCCTGCGAAAATTGGGACGCCTTTCCGCCTTCCCAAAAATGGTTTGCCACGGGCGAAGCTATCGCCCACCTCCAGTACCTCCACACCGAAGGCCGCATCGGGAAATATATGGCCGAGGGAGTGTGGTGGTATGCAAAGTTATGAGGTGGGGTCGCAGTCGGGTTTTGGGTTGGTCGAGGCGGTTTCGGGCGGAGCAGCTTCGTTTAATTTGCACCATAGAGGGCACTGATCAAGTAATTTAATACACGAAGGTGCTTTTTCGAGATCGCGGTCGGGGGTTGGAATGGCCGTTGAGGCGTCCGGCTTAGTTTCGGGATGAGTAACTTCGCTTAATTTGTGCCATAGAGGACATCGTTCAAGTAATTTAATACACAAAGGCTTGCTTTCACTTCCAAATAATTTGGGGAAATATTTCTTGAGAAAACTTTTTATATGCGAAGTTTTTTCAATATCTACGATAGAATAGTCCATGTTGATTTCAGGCAGCTTGTCACCGGATTCTGGTTTGGCATAATGAAGGACAGCGTTTAGGTAGCTTAATATCAGCATTCTCTGCATACGAATAGATTTGATAAAGAGAAGCGCAAGTCCTCTACAAAGGAAAAACGCGCCTATCACAACAAGAAATGTTTTCAATAAAAACAAGAAAAACGGAAGAATGATAATGGGATCAGCATTAGCGA
>JAISEX010000216.1 GCA_031263875.1 Eubacteriales Family XIII. Incertae Sedis bacterium
CCGTTTTATTGGGATGGGAAGTGGAAGGAAGAAATTTTTATTTTTTGGTTTTTGTTATTGCGGAGCGAATTCAGGGAGACGGCATGATGAGAATGATTACGTCATGCTCTGCTCTCGCCGTTGGAAGCCGCTCGCGTGATAAGCCCGTTCGCCGGAGGGAGGACGAGGATGTTGTTTGCTTTGTCCGCATGTGTTCGCGCAAGGGATCGGAGGGGTGCGGCAGCAGCCGCGGCGCGGACGGGGACGCACAGAGAGGCTGAGAGTTGGTAACGAAGCGGTTCACACATTTTCAGCGCACGTCATGAGCGCCGGGGCCGGAGCGAAGCGGAGCCCCGCAGAGCCCGGTGGGGCTGTCCCTGTCATGATTCTTGATGCGTGAATAATTACATTATTTCCCATTTGATAATATCCGCTGGAGTTAGTTGCGACAGCCCCATGCGCCCGCACTATCGGCCCCGAGAAAAACACCCGTGGTCGCTGTCCGTTACGCGCGGATAACGACGGTTTCCTCCTCCGCGATCCTCGCGGCGATCAGCTCCTCGATATCCGGTATGCCCGCTTCGGCCGCCTCGACTTCGGCAAGCGTCGGCTTCGTGGCCGGATGCCGCGGCAGAAAGACGGTGCAGCAGTCCTCGAAGGGCTCGATGGACTTTTCGTACGTCCCGATCTCCCGCGCCAGATCCATGATATCGGTCTTGTCCATGGCGATCAGCGGCCGCATCACGGGCAGCGTCACCGCCCGGTCCGTCACGTAAATCGATTCCGCCGTCTGGCTCGCCACCTGGCCGAGGCTCTCGCCCGTCACGAGCATATTGCATTTCGCGCCCAGCGCAAGCCTCTCCGCGATCTTCATCATAAACCTCCGCACGAGTATGGTCATCAGATGGTCGGGGCAATGCGCCGCTATCGCCTCCTGCGCCGGCAGCAGATTGATCTCGTGCATCGTGAACGTTCCCGTATAACCCGCGAGTATCCGCGCCAGTTCCTCGACTTTCTCCTTCGCGCGCCCGCTCGTATAGGGATAGGAATGGTAGTGGACGACCTCCACGGACATGCCGCGCTTCGCCATCAGCCACAGGGCGACGGGGCTGTCGATGCCCCCCGAAAGCAGGACCATGCCCTTCCCGTTGGTGCCGATCGGCATACCGCCGTGGCACGAAACCTTCTCGTCAAAAATAAAGACCTCGCCGACCCGCAGGTGGACGTTCAGCGAAACCGCCGGGTTCGTCATATCCGCCTTGACCTCGCCGCCGAACGCCTCGATAACGGCCTCGCCCGTGAGCGCCGCGATCTCCGGCGACGTAACGGGATACCGCTTATCCGAACGCTTGCCAAAAACCTTGAAAGTCAGCGGACGCTCCGCGCGTTCCGCAAGCCGCTGCCGCATCAGCTCGCTGGCCGCCTCATAGACGTCGCCGAGCTCCGTGCCGCCGAGCCGCACCGCCGGACTGATCGAATAGATGCCGAAGACGCGCGTCAATCGGCGAATAAGCTCGTCCGCCAGAGCGGGCAAACGCTCTCTCTCGCCCGCAACCACGATAAGCCCCGCGTCCCGCCGCACCGAAACGCCGGGAATGCCTGCCAGCGCGCGCCCGATACGCCGCTGCAGCGTCTTTTCAAAATACGGCTTGTTCATTCCCTTCAGGGAAATCTCCCCGTACCGCACGATCAATATTTCTTTTTTATCCGTCATGTATTCCTCTTAATCTTTGCGAAAAACACCGTTTCGCTGAACCGCATAACTATTTTTGGGGGCGCATGGGGCTGTTTCGCGGGTTGCTTACTAAAAAATATCTTTAAAAAGCCGTGCCGCGCGAATGGTTTCCATATTTTTCCTCACGCCCTCGAAACCGCCCCACCGGGCTATTCGGGGCTCCGCGTTCGCTTCGGCCGCTTCGCGGCTGCTTCGCACCCCTCCGATCCCTTGCGCGTCGCCTTCGCTCACTCCGTTCGCTCCGGCTCTCCGTAGGGGGCTCTGCCCCCTCTCGGCGGACTGCCTGTTTTACGCGGCTTCAGCCGCAAAGTAAAACAGGACAGCGTAGCGAGGCAACGCCGAGCGGAGAAGTGAGCCTGCGAACGTTAGCTCCGTCGTACCTCGCACATCGAGGAGCGCAGGGCTTCAGCCCGTGGCGCTCTACCGTGCGCGGGACATACGCGAACTTCCGCGCCGCCACAGTAACGTCCGTCATTACGGCCATAGCCGTCCCTTGTGCGGGCAAAAAACACCTCACGCCCGTTTCTTCCTCCGGCGTCCCCGTTTCCCGCCCGCGCGCCAAAAACACGCGAGATGCGGATATTACGCAAAGCATCCTCTCCCCTGCCGTCCCCCTTCACCCGTTACCGCAGCGACCCCGTCTTCCGAAACCGAAACACCGCCGCGGCAAGTTTCTCCGCCGCGTAGTCTATTTCCGCATCCGTCGTGTACCGGCTGAAACTGAAACGTATCGCGCCCTCGGCCTCCGCATCGGAAAGTCCGATGGACTTCAGCACGGAACCATGATTCCCGTTCCGTTTCCCCAGCGATGCGCAGGCGGTTCCCGTCGATACGAACACGCCGTCCCGCTCGAGATCGTGGACGATGACCTCGCCCCTCGTCCCCGCAAACGAAACGTTCAGGATAAAGGGCGAACACCGGCCCGCCTCACCGGACGGCGACGCTTCGCGGGGGCTGTTTATCATTATATCCGGAATTTCACTCTCTATCGCGTCCAGAAGCCTCGTCCGCAGACGCAGCGCGTGTTCCGCGTTCTCCGTCATGTCCGTGCACGCTTCCCGCGCGGCAACCGCAAAACCCGCGATTCCCGGCACGTTTTCCGTACCCGAACGGCGGCCCGCCTCCTGTCCCCCGCCGAAAATCAGCGGGAATATTTTTTCGGGATAAGCGCAGCAGAGCGCCCCCACACCCTTGGGGCCGTGGATCTTGTGTGCGCTGATGCTCTGGGCGTCAGGCTCCCGGCTCAGCGGCACTTTGCCGAACGCCTGGACCGCGTCGCAGTGGATTACCGGCTTCGGGCCTCCCGCGCCCTCCGCGAATTCCCTGACGATACGCGAAATTTCATCGACCGGCTGAATAGTCCCGATTTCGCTGTTGACCTGCATCACGGACACGAGATCGGCGCGTCCCTGCTCGAGCGCGGAGATAAGCGCCTCCGTATCGACCATGCCGGGCGCAGCCGTTTCGCGCCCCTGGCAATTTATCCGCGTCAGACCGGCGCCGAGCGACGCAAGCCGCTCCGCGGGAGCGGACACGGCCGGATGTTCTATGGCTGAAATAAGCACGCGTTTCCGGGTTATCTTCGCGGGATCCCGCATCAGGGACGCAAAGATGAGATTATCGGCTTCGGTCCCGCCGGACGTAAAAATCACGCCCGCAGGCGCCACGCCCGCAGAGCCGGCAATCACGCCGCGCGCATCCTTCACCGCGCGCTGCGCGTCCTGCCCGAACGAATGAAGCGACGACGGATTGGCGTATTCCTCCGCCATGCCGCGCATAACAGCCGCGCAGACCGCCTCGGACGCCCGCGTCGTCGCGCTGTTGTCTAAATAGGCCCGCATGTTCATTACCTATTTTGCGTAATCGATCGCTCTGGTTTCTCTGAGTACGTTTACTTTTATATGTCCCGGATATTCGAGCTCGCTTTCGATCTTCTTGCTGATCTCGCGCGCGAGGAAGACGATATCCTGATCGTTCATCTCGTCGGGCTTCGCCACGATGCGTATCTCGCGTCCGGCCTGTATCGCGTAAGAGCGCTCGACGCCCTTCGTCGTGTTCGCGATCTCCTCGAGCTTCTGCAAACGCTTGATATAGGTTTCGAGCGTTTCCCGGCGCGCGCCCGGTCGGGCGGCGGAAAGCGCGTCCGCGGCCGTAATAAGCACCGCCTCGAGGCTCTTGGGTTCGTAATCGCCGTGGTGCGACGCCATTCCATCGATAACCGCCTGCGGCTCCTTGTATTTGCGCAGCAGATCGATGCCGATATCGACGTGCGTCCCCTCGACCTCGTGATCCACGGCCTTGCCGATATCGTGCAAAAGTCCCGCCCGCTTCGCAAGCACGGGATCGAGTCCGAGTTCGCTCGCCATCAGCCCCGCGAGATGCGCGACTTCCGTGGAATGCTTCAGGACGTTCTGCCCGTAACTCGTCCGGTATTTGAGCCGTCCGAGCAATTTCACCAGTTCCGGATGGATATTATGGACGTCGACCTCGAAGGTCGCCTGTTCGCCCGCGTCCTTGATAATGTTCGCGACTTCCTTTTCAGCCTTGTGCACCATCTCCTCGATACGCGCGGGATGGATCCTGCCGTCCACAATGAGCTTTTCCAAACTCAGCCGCGCGACCTCGCGCTTCACCGGATCGAAACCCGACAGCACGACGGCTTCGGGCGTATCGTCGATAATCAGGTCGATGCCCGTCATCGTTTCGATCGCCCTGATATTACGGCCCTCGCGTCCGATAATGCGGCCCTTCATCTCGTCGTTCGGCAGCGGCACCACGGAAACCGTGGTTTCGGCGACATGGTCGGCGGCGCACCGCTGTATCGCGCCCGTGATGATCTCCCGCGCCTTGCTCTCGCCCTTTTCGCGCGCGTCGGCCTCTATCTCGCGAATCAGCACCGCGGCCTCCGAGCGTATTTCCTTCTCGACGTTGTTCAGGAGGATCTGCTTCGCCTCGTCCTTCGTATAACCGGAAATCTTTTCGAGCTCCTCGTTCTGGCGCTGAAGCTGCTCGTCGAGCTCGCTCTCCTTCCGCGTGATGCTCTTTTCCTTTTGCGTAATGCTTTCTTCCTTCTTCTCGATGTTCTCGAGCTTGCGGTCTATCGACTCCTCCTTCTGGACAAGCCGGCGTTCCGAGCGCTGGACTTCCGACCGCCGCCCGCGGATTTCATCATCCGCGTCCTTCTTTATCTTATGCGCTTCCTCCTTCGCCTCGATAACACGCTCTTTTTTCAAGGCTTCGACCTGCCGTTCGGCGTCCGAGAGCATGTTACGGGCGGTAAGTTCCGCATTTCCAACGAGTTTTTCACTTCGCGACTTGTGTAAGATATAACCCACAAAAAGACCGGCGAGCAGTACGAAGACCAGTGATGCAATAAATATCGGTAGTATTAAATTATCCATATTCGGTTTCCAGTTCCAATCTATAAAAGATACGTTACATAAAGAGTTGTTACTAATATACTATATGTATTATAATTGTAGTGGTACGCATATGTCAATCAATAAACACTAAATTATGGAAACAATATTACAAACAATTAAAAAAATAGACTTTTTGCTGATACTTTCGCCGTTGCTGCTCGGCGCGTTCAGCGTCATTATGATAAACAGCATCACCTCGGGCGGCGGTTCCTACTCGAGGGCCGTCCTCGTGCAGGCCCTCGCTTTCGGCCTGGGGCTTCTCGCGATGACCGCGGCGGCGCTGATGGATCCCGTGTTCCTCTACCGCCTCAAGTGGCTGTTCTACGCGCTGTGTTTCGTTCTGCAGCTCACGGTCTTTATTCCGGGGCTCGCCGTCGACGCGGCGACTACGGGCGGCCAGCAGGCATGGATCAACCTCGGCATCACGACGATGCAGCCGTCCGAACTCGTCAAGATAACCTTTATCGTATTCCTCGCTTCGTGGCTCGATGAAAAGCGCGAAACGCTGTTTACGTTTAAAGGCTTTCTGCGCACGGCGGTCCCCGCGCTGCCCGTTATCGCGCTCGTCGCCTCTATCGACATGGGCGCCGGCGTTGTTCACTTTTTCATCTTCGTCGGCATGGTATTCGCGGCGGGATTGCGCGGCAGGCTGTTCGGCCAGCTTGCGGCCGCTTTCTTTATCTCGACGCCGATCATCTACCGGTTTTTAGCCGACCACCAGAAAAGCCGTTTTGAAGCCGTCCTCCACCCCTCGAACACCGAACTGAAGGAAACCTGGCAACTGCTCCAATCGAAGACCGCCATCGGCAGCGGCGGGCTTTTCGGCAAGGGCCTCGGCAACGGGACCGTCAAGGAATCCGGCCTCGTCCCGGTACAGGAATCCGACTTTATCTTCTCGATAATCTGCGAGGAAACCGGCTTTGTCGGCGGCATGGCGGTGATCCTGATCTACGCCCTGTTCCTGTTCCGCATCTGGCGCACGGTCACGCAGGCGCGCGAAGTATCCGGCGCCCTCGTCTGCGTGGGCTTTCTGTGCATGTTCGGCTTCCAGATATTCGAGAACATCGGAATGACGCTCGGCATCATGCCTATCGCGGGCATAACGCTGCCCTTCCTTTCCGCGGGCGGCACGTCGGTCATCGCGAATATGATCGGCGTCGGCCTTATTATCGGCATCGGTGTCCGCAGCAAAGCGAAAACCTACAAACATATTTCCACCGAAACCGCGATGTAACGGGAGGGGCGGGAATGACGCCGCGCTCTCCCCTCAGTACATCAGCAGCCGGTCGGCGATCTTCTCGAAGTTTCGCGTGATGTAGCTGTCGCCGCGGAGGACGATGGGGACGCCGCAATTGCCGGATATGTGGATATTGTCGTCGTATTGCACGACGCCGAGAAGGGGGATCTTCATCATGCTTGTGATGATCTCGACGGTCGGGAGCAGGCCGCTCGCGAAGTAGCTCCGGTTGACCTTGTTGACGATATACACGCGGTCACGGACGCCGCCCGCCCGGAGTATCTGGTCGGCGTGGTCCGCGTCGCGCAGCGAAACGTATTCAGGCGTCGTGATGACGACGGCTTTGTCGACGCCCGTCATCGCGAGCTCGAGTTCACCGCCCAGACCGGCGGGGCCGTCGATAAGAACGATGTCGAACAGTTCCTTTAAATAGAGATACAGTTGCGCGATTTCCGGGGGGCCGGCGGTAAATTTCGCTTTGTCATGCGTCGTCGCGAGAAAATACAGCGCCTGGAACCGCTTGTCGCGCACCATCGCCCGCCGCGGCGGAACGAGGCCGGACAGGACGTCCGCGATATCGTAGACGACGCGGTTTTCGAGCCCCATATAGATGTCGAGGTTCCGGAGGCCGATGTTCATATCGACCATCGCCACGCGTATCCCGCGTTCGGCGTAGGTGGCCCCGAGATTGGAGGCGATAATCGATTTTCCGACGCCGCCCTTACCGGAGGCGACGAATATGACCCTGCCCATATCACTCCTCCTCCGCTTGCGACTCGATCGTCGTGCTGGTTCCTGCGTCGGCGCTCTTCGCGGTTTTCGCGGCGGCGCCGAACACTTTCTCGATCGTGTTGCTCCGGTTATCCTGACTGAAAAACGTCGAGTAATCGACTTTGAAATCGTTCGTTTCGTCGCTTTGCTTGAGTTTGAAATACTGGCCGATGCATTCCCGGAGCGTCGGCAGCGCGTTGGCCGCTTTGTCGCCCTGCACGATCATCACGACGACGGCGATCTCGGGATCATCCGCCGGCGCAAGCGCTATATCCCACGCGAAGTTATCGTACTTCTGCTTGTACGCGTCCAAACGCTCGGAATTAAAGTCACGGCCGGAAAGATTGATGACCGCCCGCCGCACCGCCGTATTGCTGTTCGTGTAAATTTCCGGATATTCCTTCAGCAGGCGTTCCATCTCCTTCTGGACGTCCGCCCAT
>JAISEX010000223.1 GCA_031263875.1 Eubacteriales Family XIII. Incertae Sedis bacterium
GAGGTACAGGAGCTTCGCCTGTTTTACGCGGCTTCAGCCGCAAGGTAAAACAGGACAGCGTAGCGAGGCAACGCCGAGCGGAGGAGAGAGCGAAGCGAACGTTAGCTCCGTTGTACCTCGAACATCGAGGAGCGCAGGGCTTTAGCCCGTGGCGCTCTACCGTGCGCGTCGTCGTCGCTCGTGCCTCGCTCCGACTCCCTCTATCATCGCCCGTAATTCCGACATGTACCCAGGCAGTGACGGCGCATCGCTCCACGACGCAGGCAATCGTTCCGCCATCGTCGCCACTGCAGACATACGCCCCGGCACGGCCGGCGCCAAGATGTATAGTTTCTTCGCCAATTTAGCGCGCGTCATCTTTCGTTCCAATCGGGCTGACGTAATGGCCACGCCCAGTTCTTTTATTATGCCATCATTCACCGTAGTACGGTCTCTTCTACTCTATAACCACCGACATATCGGCAGGCTTGCCGAAATATATCCAGGTGGTAGAAATAGCGTCGATACCTGTCCCTGCATAGGCTCCGGCGTTCTCGCCATTGACGCCTCCCGCGGCGATAAGGCGGGCGCCGCTTCCCGCAGCCCTGATCCTTTCGACGATCCCTTTCAGCATATCGGGCGGCAGCTTGTCGAATTGCAGCGCGTCCGCGCCGGCGCGGATCATCGCAAACGCGTCTTCCTCAGTTTCCACCTCGACGCAAATTTCCTTATCGCAGACCTTTTGCCGGATCTCGGGCAGTTTACCGGCAAGCCCGGCATAACCGCCGAGTTTTTTTAAATGATTTTCAAAAATGAGGATCGTCTCTCCGAGTCCGAGCCGATGCGGAAGCGCGCCTCCGGCAAGCGCGGCGTTAATGGACACTGCCTTCGTACCGGGAAAAACCTTGCGCGTGGTCAGCACCGCTATATCCGGATTGACCGCTTTTGCCGCGCTGACGAGCTTCGCCGTGCGCGTGGAGATGCCGCACGAGTATTCAAGCAGATTGAGTGTGACCTTCCATGCCCGGTGAATGTCATCGGTGCGGCCTTCCGCCTTGAGAAACACCTCGCCGGGCTGCGCTTTGCCGCCCGATTCCGCCGTCTGCACGATGTCCAGATTGAAGCGGCGCAGTATCTGTTCCGCTTCTTCCACCGATGAGAGCGTAATGGGATCGCGGCTGTAATAGCCGATGCTTCCCACCTCCTTCCCGATGCCGAGCAGGTGCGTAGTCAAATCAAAATATGGCACATCTTCCGCAATCCATTCATCGAGCAAACTTGTCTTTATCATGTCATCCTCACTTTCAATCCTGTGCTATTCCTTGTCATTCATGGCGCTGTCTCCGGCGCCCGGCCAGAATTTATACACCCATTTATTCGAACTTTTGTATTTGACCGCGACGAGACTGCCCTCCTCGGAAAGAAAATAGGCGCTTCGCATTTCGGACAGTATCTGTTTTTTTCGCGCCGGATCTTTCACGATGTCTTTCTCGCCGAAATCCTTCAGTATCCGGAAATCATCGGGGCTGTCCGATAAGTAGCTCATGAAATACGGCGACTGCGGAAAACTTGGCTTATTGATGCCGATGTACGGATCGTATGGCTGCACTATCAGCGTTTCAACCTCGTCCGGATCGATGGAGTTTGTCATGCCGTCATCAAACCACAGACCGTTTGCGTTTAAATACGAAAGCGTGTTTTCAAAGCTTTCATCGAGGTAGACAAAGGAATTATTGAGATGGTAAGAGAACGAATTCACATCGTTTTCGCCATCAAAGGTAAACATGAGGATGCCGAGCGGCTCATCCTTCGGGAAGTATCTGTCCTCGGTCTTCTGCGCGGAAATGTCCGCCCTGATCGCTGCAAGCAACCGTGCCCTGTTTTCGGCGTCAATGCTCAGGGAAAACATACTGCGATAAGTCGGGTCGGCAAGAAATATGTCTCCGCCAGTGAACGCTTCCCGTGCCCATAACATATCGGACGACGCGTCGCCGTTTTCCGGCCCCGCAAGCACGGCGTCCCTGCCGAGACGCACCGGCTCCGTATTTTCAAAGGCCAGCAGGGAACGAAGTTGCGAGAGGGATGCCCTGTCATAATACCACGTTTTCGTTTTCCCGCTTTCGAGCGTGTAGGTAAAACTCACATCATAGGGCACGACGGTGCCTGTCTCAAAATTATCGCCGGTGCCGGAGCGGAGCGGCTTTCTGCCACCATCCGAAATTTCACCGTGAATTCGCAGGGCAAGCGCGACGTCGGCCTCGCTTGTGAAAGAATACGCGGCGGAGAAATAGTAATCATGCCCCGTACTGCTGCCGAGCGCGGGAACGCCGACATAAGAAGGAGCTCCCACAGAGGACACCGATACCGCCGTCACGCCTTCCGCGTCAGGCAGGGACGTGTATGCCCCGTAACCGATTACCGCGCCCGCCGTGCAGACAAGAAGCAGAAATGCCCGAACCGCGATAGAGGGCGCATGAGGCCGCGCGGAAAGCAATAGTCTATCGCCGCCAAGGATGCCGAGCGCGAAAATAACGACAAGCACCGCAAGCCCGAAGACGAGGCTGACGCCTGCCGAAAGATCAAAGGCGAGCGCACCGGCAAAGAGCAGCGGCACAAAGGCGCAGATGCGCGTCACAATCGGATTCTTGGAGGCAAAGCCCGCCTGCTCCGCACGTCTTTTCCGCATAATTATCAGACCCAGCAGCGTGGTCGCAATCACGACGACGACCCATACGACAAGAATGGTCGGTGCAATTTTTTCAGGCATGTCCGTCTCAAGCGGCCGGTAAAACATCCGGTGTGCCTCTAAATCCTCGAAGAAAAACAACACGGGATTTGCGGATGAAAACATGTCCGTCACGGACGGAGCCGCCGGCGCATCGCCGAGAAAAGGCATCGCGCCAAAGGGATTACCCCACAGCAAGTGTTTCATAAAGGTGTTTGCCGCAGAGGAGAGGACATAGGGTGCGGCAAGCAACGCCGCCGAAAAGAAGACGGCCTCCGGCATCGTCCCCGCAAGCAGGCAGCCCACCGCGGCGACCGCAAACGCGGCCATTGCCGTGACAAAAATCCCCGCGCTGACATACAGGAAAGCGGCCGTCATCCCCTGATACGGCTCAAGCGCGACGAGATTGAGCGCGAGCGATAGAGCCATCGGTATAATAATTGTGACCGCAAGCAGGGCCGCGCCGACAAGAAACCTGTTCAGATAGAGCCTGACCCTGCCGACGCCGAGCGTGAAATAGACGGAAGCCCTGCGCTGGTCGAGGACGAAGCGAAACGACAGGAGGCCGAACGCAAAGCCATAGAGGACAGCGAATGCCTGAACTGCCGTCACAAAGTCATCGCCGATAAACCGGAATTTCATCTGCATATGCGTGACCGCGACGCTGAAGATGGAATCGCCCGGTATGCCCGCCGTCGAGAACGGTATCAGGAAAAGCAGTACGCAAAATCCGGCTGACGCAAAACCAAGGCTGCCTTGAAGCTGCCGTCTTACGTCATGCCGGGCGGCTCCGCTGCGGCCCGCCATCACGTTTGCACCTCCGCAGCGCCGCCGTTTCTCTCCGGCCCAAAAATACCGGCGAACGCCGCATCGTCGATATCGCGCTCGGAGAGGAAATACTGTTCGAGCGTCCCGTGCGCGGCCTTGATCTCCGCGACCGGGCCGACGTAGCCGAGCCTGCGCCCGTGTATCATCACGATCTTGTCGATATTATCCTCAAGCTCCCGCAGATTGTGGGAGGTGACAATGGCCGTCGCATTTGAGGTTTTCACATAGTCCGCAAGAAGCGTGTTCATTACGCCTCTCATGGAAAGGTCGAGCCCGTCAAAAATTTCATCGAGCAGCAGGTAGCGGGGTTTTGTCGAAAACGCGAGAATGATGCCCGCCTGTCGTCGCATCCCCTTTGAAAAACTGCCGATTTTCTGCGTCCGGTCAAGCCGGAACGCGGCGCACAAAGACGCGAACGTCCCCTCGTCCCACGCCGGATAGTAACCGGCATAGAAATCACGCATATCGTCGAGCGAAGCCTGCGGCGGGAAATACATATCCTCCGTCAACATAAATGTCCGCGACTTCTTTTCGGCATTCTCGTATACGGCCTCACCGTCAAGAAGCGCCTCGCCGGTCTCGGGGCGGTACATGCCGGAGATGACGCGAAGCAGGGTTGTCTTGCCCGCGCCGTTATAGCCGATCAGCCCGCAGACCGCGCCGGTATCCGCCGTAAAGCTGATGCCTTCGAGAACGGATACGCCGAAATATGATTTGCTCACGTTTCTTGTTTCTATCATAGGCCGGCCCGTTCCGTTTCTGCGGTTTCCGCTGTTGCCGCCGCCTGTTCCGTGCCGACGGTTTCGACGGCTGCCGCCGCCCGCTTCTTTTTCTTGTTCCCGCGGGTGATAAGCATTATGGCAATCAAGGCAATAACGCCGATGCCGATGCCGACCGGGATAATCGGGAAACCGCCGCCCGCCTCTTTCAGGCTGCCGCTGACGAGAATCAGGTCATTCGTGTTTTGGATGTCGAGGCTGACATAGCCGGACGTGGCCGTACCGTCCCTCGCGATCTGTACCGGTTTGCCGCTCACCGGGTCAATGTGGTAGATATCCACGGTGGCGCCTCCGCCAAAATGCGTGCCGGCCGCGACATAGAGCTCCGCGGTCGCCGGAAGCTGTTCGTGCTTGTCGAATCTGAGCATAAGAGCGTCGCCGTCCGTCCGTATGTTTTCGGGCATATCCTCGGTGATCCGTGCCATCATATCGACGTCGACCGCCGCGGTCAGATCGCTGCCGAGGAACGAGAGGGAATAGAGCGCATTCCCGGCTTCGTCCTGTTTGGTGAACGTCACCTTTTCGTAGCGCCCCATCGCGTTCGCGAGAAGCTCCTTCACACTGAAATCATCGCTGCCAAGGATCGCCATCGTATAGACCATCCCGTCCTTGCCCGTCATGGAGGTGACGCTTGCCGGTGCGAGCGCAGCCTCCGTATCGTCCTCAGCGGCACTGTCCGGTGAAACGGGCGTCAGTCCGTTCGACGGGCTGCTTACCGCGCTGTCTCCGCTGTTTACGGCGGTCTTTTGCGGTGTGCCGTCGGTCTTGTTTGTGGTCGTATCGCCGCCGGAAGTCCCGCTCGAACTGCTGCTTCCGCTCTTGCCATCGCCGGAAGTTTTCCCGGAACCGCTCGAACTTCCCGAATTTCCGGAGCCGCCCGAACTTCCGCTCCCGCCCGTATCGCTCCCGGAATTGCCGGCATTTTCGGAGTCGCCCGAACTGTTCACCGTAACGGTTATCGTCGTCGAGTTGCTGCGGAACTGGCGAAGCGAGGCTGTCAGCGTGACTGTCGTCGTCCCCGGTGACACGCCGGAGATCGACACGGCGCCGCCCGAATAGCTCGCTCGTGCGACGGAGCCATTGGAAGAGACCGCCGAGACCTGGGTTTGATAGGTGCTGTATTTCGAGCCGGCGCAGGTGCATTGCCCGTTGCCGTCAAGGCAACCGAGGTCGCCGCAGGTCTGAGGGCATTCGGCCATGCCGCAGCCGGGCGTCTGCTTATCCGACGCCGGATTGAGGCTTACGCTGACCGTGCGGCTCTCGCCCGCGTTCAGCGATACCGAGGATTGGCTGGGCGAAATGCCGACCTGACCTCTGTCAAAATACGCGTATGCGCTGCCGCTTATCGCGAAGACCGCGACAATGGCCGTGACGATCAGGCATGTCATTTTAAATTTTTTGCTCCTAATGATTCTTGTCATCATTCCTGTTCTCCCCTGTTCACGTAGCTGTATACCGAAATCGAAAGCTCCGCGTCCGCGGATGATTTTGAAGTTGCCGTTACCGTCGTGCCGTCCGCCGTGAATTCATACCGGCCGCCGAAGTGACTTACAAGCGCCTCGGCGAGATTGGCGGCGACGTCATACCGGTCGTCCGTGAGAAACTCGTGGCCGTGAAGCGCCACCGCTCCGTCGCGCTCGTCAGCGCCGCTGAGAAGCGAACCGCCCACCGTTTCGCCGCTGTCCTCGAAACGTATCCATGCGATGCAGCGAATATCAAAGACGTGCGTCACCTCAACAGTTACGCTCCCGGGCCTGGCGTCCACCGTTTCAAGCGTGAGACCGCTCGGCGCAAGCGTCTCTATGGTCTGCGCCTTTGCCGCGTATTTGCCCGACGCGTCCGTGATGGCGGGCAGCCCGCCGTTGTCCGTATCGCCGAAGCGTACCGTAATGTCGCCGTCTTTAATTCTGTCCACCGATACCGTGATAATCAGATCGCTTCCCTCCGCCGTCACGGTAATGTCTTTGCTCTTGACCGTCTCGTTTGCGATCCTGATCTTCGGTTCAAAACCGTCCGCCTTGATCTCCCGGTCGAAAGCACCTGTCATCACGATATACTGCGTCTCATTGCTCCCCTCGTTAAAAGAGCTAAATTCCACGCCCACAAGACGCGGCGAAGATTCCTCATCGTAAACGCCGCCTCCCGAGCAACCGCCAAGGAGCAAAAATGTTGTTAAGAAAACAAATATAAGACTGTTAGTCCAAAAACGGTGCGAATACTTTGACATGCTTCCCCTTCCCATCTTCCACTTCTATGATTTTAGCGCGGACGCCGTACAGTTCCCGTGCCATATCCGCGGTAATAACGTCTCCCGATGCGCCGCGGGTCGCGTTACCTACGCCGCTGATCGCCGCCACCTCCGCGTCGAGCAGCAAGGCATGGTTGGGATCGTGCGAGGTAAAGACAATGCCCTTGCCCGCCGCCGCAAGACTGCCGAGGATGCCGAGGACTTTCATCTGGTTGCCGATGTCGAGATTTGCGGCAGGCTCATCTAAAAAGAGGTAATCCGCGCCCTGCGCGATGGCTCTCGCGATAAGAACCATTTGCCGCTCGCCGCCGCTGATTTTCGTATACGCGCGATCTTCCAGATGACCGATGCCGAGCAGCCCCATCGCTTCCGCCGCGCGTTTTTTGTCGCTTTCGGACGGCAGGGAAAACGCGTGCATAAGCCCGGCTCTGCCCATCAGCACGATGTCGAAGGCGGTATAGGCAAAGGGCGGGTTGTGCGACTGCGGAACAGAGGCGATCAGGCCTGCCCGCTCTTTCCGGTCAAGGGCAAACAAATCCCTGCCACCGATGGATACGCTGCCGCCGAGCGGACGCAGGGAACCCATCAGGGTACGGAACAGCGTGGTCTTTCCGATCCCGTTCCGCCCGAGAATGCACAGCACATCTCCACGGCGTATATCGAGGGAGAAATCCTCAATGATAGGCAATGAGCCATACCCGCACCTCAAATCTTTGATGGAAAGTATGCCAGCGCTATGCATCCGGGGCCCGCCTTTCGAGTATGCGCGTCGCATCGTCATAACTGAGCGGATAGTCCAAAAATTCGCGGTAGAACCGCTGCACCTCGGAAGCCATGTCGAGGTCCGCAAACAATTCGGGATGGATGGTCTTCGCCATATACTCGACAAGCAATATCTTCTGGAGCCCCATATCCCAATAGAACACCCCCGAGGGAGTGAGTATGACCCGTTTGTTTTTAATTGCGCCGATCTGCGCGTATTTCGCGTTGGCGTAAGCTGCCGCCGCGACCTCGTCCGCGGCGCCGTCCTCGCTCCCGCTCATGCCGCAGTGGTCGATAAAGATATAGTCGGGATTCCACGAGGCGAGTTTCTCCGCGTCCGTGTTAATGCGGTTGCCGCCTTCAAGCTCTTTCGTTACGGCTGCGCCGCCCGCCGCCTCGATCACTTCTATAATGTCGGACAGCCTGCCGTAGGTGGTGAGGATGTCCGTGCCCGCGTAATAGACCGTAGGCCGCTCCGCGTCGGTGAGGCCGTCCGTGCGGCTCTTGATAGACGCGAGGCGCTCGTCGAAATATTCGTCATAGGCGTCCGCTCTTGCCTGCGCGTCCGCGCCGAGCGGCGCGGCGAAGGTGTGAAGCAATGCCTTCACATCGTCAAGCGTCCTCGTCGTCTCCCCTTGGATATACCCGACCTTCGTTTTTTCAAGAAGCGCGATCTCATTGGGCCGTGGGAAGGTGTAGACTAAATCCGGCTCATACGAAAAGAGCGTTTCCATATTGACCGCCGCATGGACGTCTTCGAGCACGGGAAGCCTGTCGATGTGCTTATATACCTCAAACGCCCACGGGAAATTTTCCGTCTGGACGTCGGCGCGGACAACGATGCGGCTTTCCGCCCCGAGCAGGGTAAGCGCTTCATAGGACGGGCCGTAGACCGCCGCAAGCCTCTGCGGGTTTTCGGGTATCTGCGCCGCAGAGTTGCTGCCAGCGCTGCCGGAGCGGGCTGTGCCGTAGCCGCCCCTTATGTCCAGCCCCGCGGGAGCCGCCGGCGGCTCCGCTTCTTCCGGCGTAATGCCCTCGGCAGGCCGGAACGAGACGCTTTCCCCGTCAAGCCCATCGAAGACCCAATCCCCGTCCGGGTAGTCAATTTCGATCGCCTGTTTGAGCGCGGCGGCAACGGTCTGCGCATTGTCGCCGACGAGAAGGCTGACCGGCTGGTCGTCGCAGTCGCCGCAGGGATTTGACGCCTGGTCTTGGTAGACGTTCATGGTGTAACCGAGATAGGTAATGACGCCCGGCTCGCGCAGGCTGCCGCTGACGGTAATGGTGTAGACGTCCCTGCCGCCGCAGCCGATAAACAGAAGGGACAGCGCGGACAAAAATACCAAGAGGAGCGCGCAAAATACCTTCCGCATTGCCGTTCTTCGTTTCGGGTATATCGTTGCATTCATACGTTATTGATCCCTTCCCGAGCGCGCAAGCAGGGCGAGGAAAAGCGGCGCGCCGATAAGCGCGGTCAGCACCCCGAGCGGCAACTCGATGGCGAGCAGCGTCCGCGCCGCGTCGTCTACGGCCATCAGGAAAACCGCCCCGATGAGCAGGGACGCCGGAAGCAGTTTCCGGTAATCGGGTCCCGTAATAAGCCGCGCGATATGCGGCACGATGAGGCCCACCCACGCTATCATGCCCCCGACCGCGACCGACCCGGATGTGAGCAGGGTTGCGCAGAGGATCACAAGCATACGCGATTTTCCGGCATCGACGCCGAGCGCGTTTATTTCCTCGTCCGAAAGCGAGAGGACATTGAGCCGGAAGCGCATAAGGAACAGAAGCAGCCCTCCTATAGCGAGCGGCGCAAGCATAATGAGGATATCCTCTTTGATAACATAGGCCAGACCGCCCATCAGCCAAAAGGTGATCGCCGGCAGCTCGTCATAGGGGTCGGCGGCGAGCTTCACGCTGGAGATAAGCGCGGAAAATATGGCGGTGATAACCATGCCGCAGAGGACGAGGGTCGTGGTATTGTCGCGCATCCGGCCGGAAAACCGGACGCCCGCAAGAGAGGATATGGCGACGCCGACGATGCCGAAACAGAAGGCGATAACTTGCAGCCATATCTTGCCGAGCCCGAGAAAGATCGCGAGCGCCGCGCCGAAACTCGCGCCCGCCGCCGCGCCGAGAATATCGGGCGACACGAGCGGATTGCGGAAGATGCCCTGATAGGTCGCGCCCGACACGGAAAGGGCGGAACCGATAAGCGCCGACGCGATCAGGCGCGGCAGCCGCATGGTGAAAAAGACCGTCCCGTCCATGCTTCCCGAATCCGCGCGCCCCGTAATAAGGGCGAGCAGCTCGCGCGGCGCGATACTGTATCTGCCGACGCACAGCGACACCGCAAAAACGACGATAAGCAGAGCGATAAGCCCCGCAAATATCAGCGCGTTATTTTGTTTTGGTGTAACTCTCTTTTTTCGTGCCATACGCGATCTCTCTTCTGCGCGAAAGACAACCGGCGGTTCTGGGCTGTCTTTCGATGGTTCTCTTTTGTATGCGGAGCCGGGGAATCCGGCCCGCATACAAACCTCAGATTAGTTCAACAACATTCAAGTGTCTCAAACCGGACAAGAGTCCGGAGCGTCATACCACCTCCCATCTTGCAATTCACC
Source organism: Eubacteriales Family XIII. Incertae Sedis bacterium (assembly GCA_031263875.1). GTDB lineage: Bacteria > Bacillota > Clostridia > Peptostreptococcales > Anaerovoracaceae > JAITEX01. The sequence goes on from JAISEX010000223.1 coordinate 9,946, forward strand.
ATTCCAACCTTGTAATGTCGGAAGATCAACACCATATCCTCGCAGGAAGATATTATCGATAATATACATATACAGTGTTTCTTCCCCGTCACCTTCAAATTCAATGATATTATCGTTCGCAGTGAGCGTATACCCGGTCGGAAGCGGATTCGTTGTGGTAATAGATACCACGATGCCCTTTGCCAAGGTCGCGGGGTCAGGATAAGACTGGTAGTTGTCAATAAAGGCGGTGAATGTGTTTATCAGCAGCGGGCTGCGTGTACCAGCAATAGGAACGATATTCCCCGTCCCATCGTCTTTGTATAGACCGAGATGTATCATCCCGTTTCCCTGCACGGTTGAGCAAATTTCCATGCTAACCGTCGTATCGCCCTCATCCTGATAACTAACGGTTTCACCGAGATTGATAACGGTTACGAAATCCTCAATCGCGTCCGCTTGAACGCCATCAATGAGAATGCCGGTCATATTGCTGTCTATTGTCAACTTTCCGGACAATACGCTTGAGTATCCCGGGCTTGGAGCAACCGTAAAGGTAACGGTATCCGTCCCATTGGTGCCGATCGTTGTCCTCGCGAGCACGTCTTGACCGTTGATTGTGATAGCGAGTGTGAAATGGGGGTCTGGCGAACTGGGAACTACTACTGTCGATGAATCGTAATAGAATGTTATGATAACCGTATTAGCGGTTATTGTCGCTGTATAATCTTCGTATGAAGTAGCCATGTTAATTTCCTTTCTTTTTCTTATGTTTCTCCGAATACATCTTTTACCGCGCCCGAAACGTTGTTTCACTTCCGGGCGCCGTGCACTTTATTTCTTCTTCAATCAAATTATTATACTCCCTTCTTCAAAACATCTGTTGTGATAACGGATACGCGCATATTGTATGCATGTAATGTTTCTCCTGTTCCGCCCGGAATGACAGAGGCGCAACGCGTATCATTCCGAGCGAATAACGAAGGTTAATTAATTTCTGCTGCGCAGTTTCCCCGTCTGCAGCAAGAGGTTCATAACCAATGCCCCGATAGCGAGGAAGGCGAGGCACGCTAGCATCAGAATCAGTACGAACGCATAGGTCGGCAGGTTTATGCCGCCGGTATCCTGCGCCGTAGAGACAGGAATGGCTTTCGCCGAATCGTCGGCAAACGATACCGGATTTTGGCTTTCCGGCAGCAGGCCGCTCTCGTCCGCGGCGGCTTCGATTTCATCGGCTGCGTCTGTCGTCACCTGCGTATTTTGGTTTGTCGCGCCCGGTTGCGTGCTGTAATACGTGTTGTTATTCGTTACCGTCTTGCCATCCGCACCGGCTTTGCCAGTCGCGCCAGTTGCGCCGGTCGCGCCAGTTTTTCCGGTTGCGCCAGTTTTTCCGGGTGTGCCGGTTTCACCGGGCTGTTCGGTTTCGCCGGTTTCGTCTGGTGTGTCGGTTCCGCCGGCGCTCGCCTTGGGCAGTCCGGTGGCAGTGATCGGCAGAGCCACCACGAAATTATCCGAGAAAAGCACCTGCACCAACGCGCTGGCATCCCCGTTCGCATCGCCGGTCCCCAGTTTCGCCTGAAGTTTGGCAAACGCGGACGGCAGCAAAGTGACGACTGTGCTGCCCGCCGATAACGTGTAATCCGTCCCCTTGACAAGCAAGATGCCGCCGAGATACACCGTGGCATTGGGGTCGAAGTCGCCGTTGATATGGATGGTCAGGTTGCCGTTCGCCGGTATGTCGTAGATGACGGCCGCGGGATCGGCGGCGACTACTTCGCCTGTCGTCTGGCCGGTTATGCTCACCGCATCTACCGTGCGCTCATTTTCGCCCGGCGTCGTATTGCCCGCGGCGTCAGTCGTGTTTCCGCTGTTTTGTACGGTATTCACCGCGCCATATGCAACGAGTTGAAGATCGATGATCTCGCCCGCTGACGCGTTGTTCGCCGTGATGATAATGCGGCTCCCCACGGCGGTGGCCGTGTAGCCGGAGATCGCTATCTCGCCGTCGACCGGGGCGTAGCCTTCATCGGCTCCGCCATTGAATTTGTCAACGATAGACTGGGCGAAAGATGCCGCGTCAAGGTTCAGGTAGTCGTGGTAATGCGCCACAAAGGTCGCGCCATAGCCGTTGAGCTGATTGCCAAACGGCTGACCGTTCACCAGGAATTTGAGGTGAACCATGCCCCGCGTGGTGTCCGCCGGCGCAACGACCGTCTTCGCCACAGACGCCTTGCCCGTTTCCGTACCGCGTACGTACGCGGCGTTCACCAGGCTTACGCCATTGGGCACAAAGAGGTCGATGGTCGGGAAGGTGACGGAAACGCCGTTCCCATCGCCGGTGGTCAGCGAGGTTCCTACCCCGGTTCCCGCATTCTTCGGGGAGACCTGCAGCCTGCCCGAGAACGAAGCGAAATTGATATGCATTTTAAGTACCAGCGTATTTCCGCCCTCAACGGATATTTCCGACGCTGTCGCGCTGAGCGGATTCGTGCCGCCGATAGTCATATTCAGGCTGTCGATAAGCGCCTGCGCGTTGTTAAGGCTGATGGCCTTGTCAAACGGGATGCGGAGGGTGATAAACTGGTCGTCGGTGCTGGTGCCGTCGGTGGTGGTATTAACCGTGCCACCGTGGCCCGTGCCCACGCTGTACGCCCCTGTTGTCTGAGCAGGCGCTTCTGTTGGCGGTTCAGGTTCTTCTTCTCCCGACACATTGACCGTCAGTACCAACGGCAGAGAATACCGGTAGGCGACGTAATCGTCGTCTGCGGCAGTCTGCGCGGTGTGCGGGTCGAGCGACGTGTTGTGCATATAAGCTTCGACGGCAACCGTCGTCGTGCCGGATGACACGCCGGTAATGGTGAGTTGGCCGGTAACCGGATCAAAATTGGCCGTTGCGACCGAACCGTTCGGATTGCCGACCGCAGCGCCTTTTATCTCCTCAATGCGCTGCAACACCGAGGTGTCCGTATATTGATTATTACAAGCACAGAACCCAAGCGTCAGCTTGCTCACAACGCAGCCAAGGCTTTCGTTGCAGGGAATCGGCCCCATTGGATCGGTAATAGCGCCGTAACAGCCGCCGCACGTCGCGTAGGCGCGTTCGGACGTCTTGCTCGGCGTAAACTGGACCGTGACGGATTCGCCCGCCTTTACACTGACAGCGCTCCCGGCATCGGAAGATACGGTAAAGTTTTCCGTGTAGACCTTCATATTGGTCTTGTCTTGGAAGATGCCCGTCTTTGCGCTCCATGCCGGCGTTTCGGACGACCCGCCCGCATAGCCGGTATCGCCTCCCGATTTCGTATTGGCGACCGCCGCGTTAAGAGCGGCAGTCTGCGCGTCGATTTCGCTCTGCAGATAGTAGATGGACGCGTTCATCGAGCGCGCTTTTGCGAGTTCGTTTTGCAGCGCCGTATACGCATCCGCCGCGTAGTCTTCCGCGGACGCCGCCTGCGCCGTAGAAATGGCGGATAAAATCGCCGTCTTATCTGCCTGCGTATCGCGGTCACGCGGATAGCCCACCAAAAGCAGATCGATCACATCTCCCGCCGCGGAGTTTTTTGCCGTGATGGTAAGGATATTACCCTCATAGCTCGCGGTATAGCCTGCGGCGAAAGTGGGAGCGGCTATAAGCCCCGCAACCCTCGATGTCAAACCAGCCGCCGTATCGGTGAGATAGTCATGGAAGTGCGCGGTCATATTACCGCCTTTGTCATCAATCGGCGCAACCGGCTCCCCGTTCTTCAGCAAGATAAAGTGTACCATCCCGCGCGTCATCGAAGGCGGCACTACGATTTCCTTGACGACGCGGGCATTTGCCGCAGCGGTCGCCGCCGTTTGGGAGACGGTCGAAAGCTGCGTACCCGTGGCCACCACCATATTCACATTGGGGAAGACGATCGGATGTCCGTTCGCATCCGTCAATGAAGCAAGTGTTTTATCAGAACTCTTTGCGGTAGCGATCAGACGGCCGGTCGTGGCCGCATACGAGATGTGCATCGTCAGACGCAGTGTTTTACCATCCGCAAGCACTTCCGCCGTATTCGGCGGCTGATCGACTCTTGCTGTCGGATTGATAGTTGTACCGCCATACGTAGCGGTAAATTCTTTTAATAACTCAGTCGCGTTTGCAACGGTGATATTCCTGTCAAACGTAACGTCGAGCACCATAAACTGGTCGTCTGTCGTGGCATCACTGGGCAACGTCGGAAGCTGATGATCCGTCGTGGCCTTATAGGAAACGACTGCGGCTTCGCTTACGGCACTAGGAGCTTCGGCAACGTTGATTTGAATCTCAATCGGCGCGGAGAAGCGCTGCGCCATCCACGTGTACCACGTGACGGGGTTCTGTCCCGCATGGTCGCGGATAATGGTGGAGCCGTCGATTTTGCCGGGGTCGGGGTGCGTGATAAAACTCTCAATGCGCACCGTGGTCGTACCCG
>JAISEX010000229.1 GCA_031263875.1 Eubacteriales Family XIII. Incertae Sedis bacterium
ATGGGCGCTTGCGCTGCGGTTGTTTCTCGTTTCCTTTGGCGCTCATGCGATAAACCGATACGCCGTAAAGGGGATGATAGAGTGAGGATTCCGCCCGCATGTCCCGCGCACGGTAGAGCGCCACGCGGCGGAGCCGCTGCGCTCCTCGATGTGCAAGGTACGACGGAGCTAACGTTCGCTACGCTCACTCCTCCGCTCGCGTTGCTCGCATAGGATGTGACTCGGCTTCGCCTCGCAGCTGCTTCGCTGTCCTGTTTTACCTTGCGGCTGAAGCCGCGTAAAACAGGCGGCCGGAGCCCCGGATAGCCCGGTGGGGCACTCAATAATAAGGAACCGTTTTTTGTGAATGCTCGCGCGGAGAACTTTTCCGCGATCAGTGACAAACTCATTTTGAGTGCCCCATGCGCCCGAATCAAAGGCATTTCGAGGGAGAAATTATTTGTGTTTTTAAAAATTTCACCCATTCGCATCTCCGGAACACTCCTTCATTTCCCGCACCTTTATCACCGTCCCGACCTTCCCTCGCGCTTTATCGCATCCTTGCTCTGCGCGATCGCGCCGTTTAGCTGTATACCGATTATCAGCACGAAGGCGAGCACGTAAAACCAGAGCAGCAGCACCACGATCGAGCTCAAGCTCCCGTACAGTATGTTGAAATTACTCGCTTTGGACGACACCCAATCCATGTAAAACGAGTAGAGCCACGTCGCGATCAACATGCCGATGGCGGAAAAGAGACTGCCCGGGAAAATCATGCGCATCGTTTCCCGGCTGTTCCTCAGCCACGCGGCCACGATGTTCCGCAGCGAGCGGAAAAACCCCTTCGTCAGCATTCTGCTGTAATTGCCCTTGCGGTGCGGCAGCATGTAATTGATAATGATGACCATCAACAGGTAGAGCACAAATGCGATGATCCACCGCACCGTGTACCAGACGCTCGAGTAGCTGTAATCCATTTCGAGAAAGTCGTTCAGGTACTTGAGGACCCCTTGCACGATGACCTCGCCGAAGACGAGGATGTAGAGAGCGAACACTATCGTCAGCAGGATAAGGATAACCGTCGTCAGCGCGCGAATGCGTTCACGGATATAGCCGAGCACGGGATTCCGGTAACCGCTCCCGCCCCGGTACGCGTAATTGGACATGCGCATCAGCGAGAACAGCGCTTTGCTCCCCGCCCACAGCGCGAGGATAAACAGCAGTATGCTAAAGGTGTTCGACGGATGATAATTGAGCAGCGGAAGCAGCACGTTCTGCACGTCCTCCTGAAAATACTCTTTTATCAGCTCGCGGATCGCGTTCATCGAAAGCGTAAAGACGTTCAAAAACTGCGCGAGCAGTATGGTCGTCGGCACAAACGAAAGGATCAGGAAGAAAGCGATCTCCGCCGCGCCGCCGGCATAGAACGGATCCATGATCTTCGCGAACGTGAGCGAGCTTATGGTTTTAAGGCGTTTCCACAACGCAATGTTTTTTTTCTTTCCCATCGGAATATTCCTACGCGGAGCGCGTTACCGCGCCCGCAATTTTTCGGCAAGCAGCGCAAGCGCGCGCCCTCTATGACTGATACGGTTTTTATCCGCTTCCGTTAGCTGCGCGAACGTCAGCCCTTCGGAAGCGTATTCATCGGGGATAAAGAGCGGGTCGTAACCGAAGCCCTCCGTGCCCGACGGCCTGTCCGCAATGCGCCCCTCGCAGACGCCTCTAATGGCGAGCGGTTCCTTCCCGCTTTCGATAAACGCGATCGCGCAGACGAAACGCGCCGTCCTGCTTTCCGGCGGCACGTCCTTTAAACAGCGGAGCAACAGCCGATTGTTTGCGGCGTCGACGCCGCCATCCTGCTTAAAGAGCGCCGGCATCTCATCGTTCACTTCATCATCAGATTCGGCCCCGAAAATCCCACCTGGCATTCCGCGCGCAGACATTTCAAAAAATCGCGCCGAATAAATGCCGGGATCGCCGCCCAATGCATCGACCTCAAGGCCGGAATCGTCGGCCACCGTCGCCTCGCCGCAGCACGCGAACACCGCCTGCGCCTTGGCAATCGCGTTCTCCTCGAACGTTACGCCCGTTTCCTCGGGATCCGGCGCCGTAACGCCCGCCTCCCGCTTTGACACGACCTCCACTCCGAACGATCCGAACAGCGACCGCAGCTCCGTTATCTTATGGCTGTTCCCCGTAGCCGCAACGACGCGCATCACGTATTCTTCATGATCACGCCCTCGATAACGTCGGCAACGTCCTCGCAGGCGTCAAACACATCTTCTATATAATGATAGACCTGATTCCACGCCGCCGCTTTGAGCGCATCGATGTTCTCGTCCGTAAAGACATTGCGCACCGCTATCGTGTAGAGCCGGTCGCCCTCCTCCTCGAGGTAGTTTATCTCGATGATCTTCTCATTCAGGATCTTCGATTTTCTGAAATTCGGGAATTCCTCCAACGCCTGCTTCACCGACGATACGCACCGGACAAGCATATCCGCAAGCGTAATGGCGTCGTCCCGTATCTCGCGTATATTGAACATATACAGCCGCAGCAGGACGTCCTCGGTCTTATCGGTCACCGTGTCGATCGTGGACGCGAGCTCCATGATGTCTTCCCGCTCTATCGGCGTCATAAACTCCTTCGCGAGCATCTTCGTCATCGTGTGCTTCGCGATATCCGCATCATGCTCTATCGAATGCATCTTCTCAATGCTGATATCAAGGTCGTCGGGATCGTAATTTCCGAGTATCTCCCGCAGCAGCACGGACGCGGCACAGGAATAATCACTCATCTCCACAAACGAACCGAAATACTTGTCTTCCTTCTTCTTCGTCATCGAATCCTCCTTATTATCCCGGCAACTCATAGCAGGAAGTCGCGCCGGTGTTTTCGCCAATCTGCTTCGTTGGCAGAATCCTTACATACGGCCGGTATGCGCGGTTCTGCCGCCTCGCATACTGATAAAAACCCTCGGCTCTTTGTTCCTACTATCCGTTACCGAGACAATAATTCCGTTCGGCCGGCCGCGCCGCACCCGGGCAAGCCGTAACCGTCATAACAGGCGCCCTCAGCCGCGCCGGGCTTCCCCGCCCATTGCCTCCGGCAGTTTTGAAAAGCGCCTTATTTATTATACTCTAACGGCCACCGTTTACGCCATAATTATGATATATCATCTGCGGGGGCGGGAGGCGCGCGTGTCGGCGTCATTGCGGCGTGATATTCTGTTTTGTGATTCGCGGCTTATTTCTTCGGGCGCATGGGGCTGTTTCTGCGAAGAATGAGGGGAACCAATTGTTAAAAATTTAACAATACCGATGCCTTAAACACAGTGGAACAGCCCCACCGGGCTATCCGGGGCTGCGCTTCGCTCCGGCCGCTTCGCGGCTGCTGCCGCACCCCTCCTATCCCTTGCGCAGTAAGGCGAGAAAAGAAGACAACCCGCCCATCCTTCTTACGGCGTCCCCGTTTCTCACATAGCCCAAAAATCGCGCGGGCGAAAACCCAACACAAACCTCCTCTCCTTGCCGTCGCCCCATGCAACACATACGGAGGTTTCCGCATGTGGCTAACTTGGAGCAAAATGATTGCATTTCTCGGTTTTGTGAGCGGGAGACTTTGGCGAACTTGGCTCACTGCCCGCGCGCCTATCCCCGTTTGCGTCCCGCGCAAACGGTTGGAAGGCGCCACTTGAGAACTCCCCCGCTTTAGCGGGCTTGGAGTTTACCGCCCGCGCGAAGCGAGTCCACGCAAGTTCCCAAAGTCTGTGAACAAAATCGCCAGAAATGCTCATTTTGCGACCTCAGCAGCATGCGGAAACCTCACAATTGAACGTGGACAAACGCTGTCACCAAAACAAAACCGCCCATCTAACATTCCCTGACTACAACACAAAAAACCCCGCTACGAGAACAGGGGCCACACGTTTCCGGGCGGCAGAATGCCGCCCCTACGTCTTTCCAGGCGGTTTTACTCATTCCTCAGAATCCAACGATCACCCGCGAGCGCAACGAAGCAACGCTCGCTTCGCTCACTATGACAAAAGCCTTCGCAGGGGAACGCGAAGGCTTGTCAAAATGATATAAGCGTTTTCTTGGGAGGAAGCCGCGCGTTTCCCGCGCGACCCCTCTCCTACAACAATTAACATGTCATATGTTCTGTTCGGTCTAGCTCACCCACACTCCGTTCGATTTGAACGTGTAAGCCTTTCCGCCGATCGTCTGTTTCCCCGTCAGC
>JAISEX010000266.1 GCA_031263875.1 Eubacteriales Family XIII. Incertae Sedis bacterium
CCCATGCTCACGACGCGCTCGGACAGGGTTATCGGCGTATCGACGCCGATGCCGACGCTGAAATCATACCCGTCCTTTTTGAGAGCGGCGGCGAGGGCGTTCACCTTATCCTGCGCGGAACCTTCGACGAAGATTTCCTTCTTCCGCTCGCCCGTGATAGCGCCGGCTTTCTTGGCCTTGATCGCGGCCTCGTCCTTGGGCGGCTTGCCGAGAATATGCCCGGCGATAACGACGCGCTGTATCTCGCTGGTTCCCTCGTAGATGGTCGTGATCTTCGCGTCGCGGTAGAAGCGTTCGACTTCCATACCTTTCAGGTAACCGTTCCCGCCGTGTATCTGCAGCGCCTCGTTCGTGACCGCGAGGGCCGTTTCGGACGCGTACATCTTTGCCATAGCGGATTCCATGCCGTAGGGCGCGTGGGCGTCCTTCAACGCTGCGGCGCTGTAAATCAGCATTCTCGTCGAGCGGATCTTCGTCGCCATATCCGCGATCTTAAACGAAATGCCCTGGTGGAAAGCGATCGGTTTGTCGAACTGCACGCGTTCCTTGGCATAATCGACGGCGGCTTCGTACGCCCCCTGCGCTATGCCGAGCGCCTGCGCCGCGATCCCGATGCGCCCGCCGTCGAGCGTGGCCATCGCAATGCGAAAACCCTCGCCCTCCTTGCCGAGCAGGTTTGCCTTCGGTACCTTGACGTTATTGAAAATCAGCTCGCAGGTTTGCGACGAGCGGATGCCCATCTTGTCGTAATGGTCGCCGAACGTAAAACCGTCCCAGCCCTTTTCGACGATAAAGGCGCTGATGCCGTGCGTGCCCATACCCGGCTGGGTCACCGCCGTCACGACGTAGGTATCCGCCTTGCCGCCGTTCGTGATAAAGATCTTGCCCCCGTTCAGGATGTAATGATCACCGTCCGGATCCGCGGTCGTTTCCGTTCCCGAAGCGTCGGAGCCGGCATTCTGCTCCGTCAGACCGAAAGCCCCGATCTTCGTTCCCTTTGCGAGCGGCGTCAAATATTTCTTCTTCTGTTCCTCCGTGCCGAAGTGGAATATCGGCCACGCGCCGAGCGACGTATGCGCGGAGAGGATGACGCCTGTCCCGCCATCGACGCGCGCGAGTTCCTCAACGGCTATCGCGTAACTGATGTAATCGAGCCCCATCCCGCCGTATTCTTCCGGGAAGGTGATGCCCATCCAGCCCTCTTTCCCCATTTTTTCGACTGCCTCGTCGGGGAATTCGTTATTTTGGTCGAGCATAAACGCGATGGGTTTTACCTCCGTTTCGGCGAACGCGCGTATCCTTGCACGAAACGCCTCGTGTTCATCTGTTGTTTTAAATAACATTTCTGCCTCATTTCTGCCGTTCACGGCGAGCGTGCCGCCGTTTTCAGGAACAAACTCATGCTGAGCATCTTCCTGCCGGCCAATAAAATTTCCGATTTCCGTTTTTTCCGTGTGTGAGGTAACATGACCCGATTGCCTCACGCGGCGTGTGAAAGGTTTCCACACTGTACTCCTCCTTTTTTGATTACTTGATAAAATTACTCCACTTTAACCATAAAAAAACTCAACGCTCCGGCAGGCGCCATAAAAGAGCGCTCTGCTGCATGCATTGAGTCGTTTTCCGTCGTTTCGGCCCGGCATACCCGCGGCGGGGTTTGCCGCCGTTTCGGTGAATGCGCATAGGCCGCTGCGAAGTGTTCCGTGTTCCGCTGCTGTTTTAACTGACATCAACATTGCCGTTTCCTCTGTAACTTGATAAAATTACTCCACTTTAACCACAAAAAAACGCAGGTTATTAACCGGCGCTAAATAATTTTTCCATGCTGATAGCCTGAAGCTGTTTGTCCATATCACGCTGCAGCCGTTCGAGATTGTTGTGTACCGTACAAATGTTGTGCGGGCCCCGCGCGGCGCAGATAAAGCTGTCCCGAAGGCACGCGCTCACATACGGTTCCGGGTCGAGCGCCCGCATAACATCGTACAGGCTGATCTTTTTTAGATCCTGCGCCAGCTCGCAGCCACCGTTTCTGCCGCGCCATACGCGCACGATATGCGCTTTATCAAGGTCGCGTAAAATTTTATACGCAAAGGGCATCGGGAGAAATTCTATTTTGCATATCTCCGCAATAGTGAGTTTGTCATTGTGGGCAAGCGCCCGAATTATCCGTATTGCGTAATCCGTTTCTCGTGAAATGACCAAGTTAAGCCCCTTTCTCTCTGTAAGTTCATATATAAGTTTAGAATTCTGATATTATTATACACCTAATTATATATTAAAACAAACTGGATTTATACAGTCAAGAATAATAAGTGTTATAATTATTCCTATGAATATTTTTATATCAAATGATGATGGGATAGGCGCCGAGGGAATCCGCAAACTCACGGCCGCTTTGTCCGCGGTCGCCGACGTGTATGTCGGGGCCCCGCTCGGCCAATGCAGCGCGACGAGCCACAGCATATCGCTGTGGGAACCGCTTCATGTTACCGAGGCGGACGTTCCGGGAGCGAAGCGCGCGTATGCCATTGACGGCATGCCCGCCGATTGCGTCAAGCTCGGTCTTGGCCTGATGGAAAAGGAAGGCATCGTTATCGACAAGGTTTTCTCCGGGATCAATCACGGCGGTAATCTCGGTACCGATACGATTTATTCGGGAACGGTCGCGGCGGCGCTCGAAGGGCTGCTCTGCGGCTATCCGTCGGTGGCCGTATCCATAAACGCGTTTCAGCCCGCGCATTACGAGATGGCGGAGGAGCTCGCGGTGAAAGCGGCGCTGCTCGATTTCGCGGACATCGGCGATCCGATGATGCTGAATATCAACGTGCCGGATCTGCCGAAAAGCGAGGTGAAGGGCGTCAAGATCACGGGGCTGGGCCGGCGCGAATACCGGGGCGAATTTGTCGAGAAGGGATCGGAGGGGCCGGCGCGCAGGTTTATTTACGCGGGCGAACCCGTCCATTATCACGATATCGATTGCGATACGAACGACGTGGGAGCCGACCAGGAGGGCTACGCGGCGGTCGTGCCGATGCGTTTCGATTTGACGAATTACGCGCTGATAGAGGAATTGCGCGAAAAATGGCATTTTTAAAAGAAGTAAGGTGGGGAACATGAGCGGTACAACAAAAAGATTACAGTGGGACGAGGCGCTGCTCGTCGTCGTGGATATGCAGGAGAAACTCGTCGCGGCGATGGACAAGCCCGGCATGCTCGTGGAGCACGCGGAAAAACTCGTCAAAGGCTTTGCGGCGCTCGAGCTTCCGATGCTGTTCACGCAGCAATACACGAAGGGCCTCGGCGAAACGGTAGCGCCCGTCAAGGCGGCGACCGCCGACGAGAACGGCAGCGAGTGGTTCAGTTATATCGAGAAACTCAGCTACAGCGTGATGGGCGAGCCGGCCTTTGTGGAAAAACTGCGGGCGTCCGGCAGGAAGCAGATCGTTATCTGCGGCATCGAGGCGCACGTGTGCGTGCTGCAGTCGGCGCTCGATTTTCTCGACGAGGGATATGACGTGTTTCTGGTCGCGAACGCCGTGGCCTCGCGTTCCCGCGTGGATTCCGGCATGGCGTTCCGCCGCGTGGAGGAAGCCGGCGCTGTCGTGACGACCATCGAAGCCGTGCTCTTTGAGCTTCTCGGCACCGCGGCGCATCCGAAATTCAAGAGCATATCGGCCCTCGTGAAATAGAAGCGCAAAACCACCGATGTACATGTTTGAAAATAAAATTACGGTCGAGGACAGGAGGCTGCTCGAGGAATACCTGAACGGTTACTCGTACCGCACCTCCGGTCTTTGTTTTACGTCACTCTATATGTGGCGCGAGATAAACCAATTTTCGTGGCGCATGTTCGGCGATTACCTCTGTATCGCGGCCGCCGACAACCTTGAACCAGAGATGGGCATGAGTTTTATGTTTCCGCCGCTGACGAGGACGGGCTGCTACGAACCAGCGAAGCTGCGCGAAACGGTGCTCGCGGCGAAAGACTACTTCGCGTCCAAGGGCGAGGAGTTCGTGATGATGCTCGTGCCGTTCCATATGATAGAAGTTTTCGAGCGGGCGATGCCGGGCGAATTCACCTTCGAGGCGGACCGCCCGAATTTCGATTACGTCTACGACAAGACGGAGCTGATCGAGCTGAAGGGCAAGAAATTCCACGGGAAAAAGAACCACCTGAACTATTTTCTGAATCACTACGAATACGAATACGCCGAGTTGACCGAGGACCGGGCCGGCGAAGCGATGGCGTTTATCCGCGCCTTTAACGAGCGCAAGAACCTGCAGGACGCGCACGAACGCGAGCTGCTCGAGATGGAGGAGCACGCGATGAAAGACGTGTTCCTGAATCTGAACGAGGTCGGCTATATCACGGGCGTGATCCTTATCGACGGTAAGATACAGGCGCTCAGCATCGGCGGGCGGCTCGGCAAGAAAACCGTGACCGTCCACGTGGAGAAGGCGAACACGGAATTTCGCGGCCTCTACCAAGCCATCAACAACGAATACTGCCGCCACCTGCCGGATAACATTTCCCTCGTCAACCGCGAGGAAGATATGGGCATCGCGGGCCTGCGCAAAGCGAAACTCTCCTACCAACCCGTGAAACTGATCGAGAAGAATATTATTCGGCTGAAATAGTTTGTGAGAGCGGCGGTTCCGGCGAGCGGTCGGGGATGTCAAGTTTTTTGCTTGACGGAACGGTAAGTGTGAAATCTTTGATGAAAGTGGTGTTGCTGCTTTAGTCGATTGTTTGCGTGTCAGGCTTTTTGCTTGACGGAACGGTAGGCGTGAAACCTTTGCTGGGAGCGTTGTTGTTGCGGTTCTGGTCGGTTGCCCGAGTGTCAAGTTTTTCGCTTGACGGTTTGGGCGCATGGGGCACTCGAAATGATTTTATACATTATCGCGGGATAGTCTTGTGCATGGGCACCCACAAAAACTGACTTTTGTTTTTGAGTGCCCCACCGGGCTCTGCGGGGCTGCGCTTCGCTCCGGCCACTTCGTGGCTGCTACCGCATCCCTCCTGTACCTCTGCTAAAGCCGCGTAAAACAGGCGAAGCCCAGTGGGGCTGTTTTATGGTGTTGGGAATTTTTTAATTGCTAAATGTTTAACAATCGACCCGCCTCATTTATTTCGGGACAGCCCCATACGCCCGCACCGAAAGGCGAATTCAGCTCATCTGCGGCTTAAATATTCACAATTTACGAATATATCGAAATTTTCCCGATTTCC
>JAISEX010000269.1 GCA_031263875.1 Eubacteriales Family XIII. Incertae Sedis bacterium
TCATATTTTAATAAAGCAACAATGCAAACAGCTCAGCGGCATTACGCCCGCTCGGGCTGTTTTTCACGTGGTAGTCCTGTGTCATTAGAGTTGTAACGAAATTAAAATTAAGTACAACAAACGTAAACGATTATGGCTAAAATTCAACCTGATTTGCGGTCAACTTTTTGCCACAATATGGAAAACAGCTAATTTCGTTACAACTCTAATGACCGTGAAGTGACACGCGCAGAACTATCCTGCGGGTTACGTACAAAACTATTTTGAGTGCCCCATGCGCCCGGAAAAAATCCCGTTACGCAACGATTACAAAAACACGGACAGGACTTCGCCGATGGGTTCGTGAATGACGAGGCCGGCGCGCGCGTCCATGCCCGTTTCGGATTTGTTGATGAGGATCAAATCGTGTCCACTGAAATAGTTGACAAAGCCCGCCGCGGGATAGACGACGAGCGAGGTGCCGCCGACGATCAGCACGTCCGCGCGCGCGATGGCACTGACCGCCCCGTCTATGACGTCTTCGTCAAGCGGTTCCTCATAGAGGACCACGTCGGGTTTTACGGTTGACCCGCAGACCGCGCACTTCGGGACGACGCCCGGCGTCCCGTCATCACGCGTGCAATTCGCGCTGTCAAGGATATAGCTTAACGCGTATTTCGCGCCGCATCCCGTGCACGTATTTCGCTTGACAGAGCCGTGCAGTTCAAAGACGTTCCGCGAGCCCGCCGCCTGATGCAGGCCGTCCACGTTTTGCGTAATGACGGCCGACAGCTTGCCGTCCCGTTCGAGTTTCGCGAGCGCCTTATGCGCGTCGTTCGGCTCGGCGTTCTCATAGACGAGATTATTTTTGTAGTAGTCGAAAAAGAGTTCCGGCTCTTTGGCAAACGCGGTATGCGACACCAGATATTCGGGCGCGTGGCCATAGACCTCCCGCGCCGCGTACAAACCCTTTTCCGAACGGAAATCGGGGATCCCGCTTTCGGTCGAAACTCCCGCCCCGCCGAAAAACACGATATGGCGCGCGCGTTCAATGATAGCTTCAAGTTTATTCATAGTACCTCCGACTGCGTGTGAAAAATTTCTCACACGGGGAACCGCATAGTATATAATGTAATCAATCGACTATATTTTATCATATGGCGGCGCGTATCGCCGATGTGCGGGGGTGAACGATGGAAGAAAAGAAAAAGAAGATCAAGAAAAATCTCTACCGCTATGATTTCGATCTGCCGACCGGCGAGATTTGGATCGGCGAAACGGGCGGTTCGATATCGGATCTGTTCTTCGGGCCGAGGGAATTGACGGACGAGAATATCTGCGAAACTCCGGTTATCGCGGAAACGGCGAAGCAGGTCCGGGAATATTTTTCGCGTGAGCGCACCGCTTTTGACGTGCCGATGGCTCCCGCGGGAACGGATTTCCAAAAGGATGTGTGGCGGGAAATCTACAAAATACCCTACGGCGAAACGCGCTATTACGCGGAGATCGCGTCCCCGCTCAAGGGCAACCAGCAGGCCCGCGCTATCGGCATGGCGGCGGGGAAAAACCCCATCGCGATCCTGATCCCCTGCCACCGGCTTATCGGTAAAGACGGCAGCTTGACAGGCTACGCCTACGGGTTTGAGATCAAGGAGTATCTGCTGGCGGTCGAGGGCTCCTTGCTGGGATTCGTCTGAGTATGGATTCGTTTTTCGACAAGGTCTATGAGGTGGTGGCGCGGATACCCTACGGCAAAGTCATCTCGTATGGGCAGATCGCGCGTATGCTCGGCAATCCGCGGGCGGCGCGCACGGTGGGTTGGGCGCTGAGCGCTTGCCCCAATGAGCTGCCGTGGCACCGCGTCGTGATGTCCGACGGCAGGATAACGGGCGGCGAATACGCCGAGCTGCGGCGGGCGCTGCTTGCGGACGAAGGAGTGGAATTCGTGTCAAGCAAAAGAGTTGACATGGACGAGTATGAATGGAACGGATTTGATTGAAGGTTATGAGCATGGACACTATCGACGTCGCAGCCGCGATTATTATACGAAATAAAAAGCTGCTCGCGGCGCAGCGGGGCTACGGCGACTACGCGGGGTGGTGGGAATTTCCCGGCGGCAAGACCGAGCCGAACGAAACGCCGGAAGCGGCGCTCGTCCGTGAGATACGGGAGGAACTCGACGCAAGCGTTTCAGTTGACAGCTACTTCGGCACAACGGAATACGATTACCCGAAATTCCACCTCTCGATGCGCTGCTACCTCTGCACGCTTGCCGGTGACGCGATGACCTTACGCGAGCACAGCGCGGTCAAATGGCTCGGCGCGGATGATATCTACTCGGTCAAATGGCTCGACGCCGATGTGGTTATACTTGAAAAACTGCTCGCGCAGGGAGTGTTGTGATCGTTATGGGCGCTTCGCTAAGGAACAGTATTATAATCGTAACGGGCGCGGGGTCGGGCATCGGCCGTGCCGCCGCGGACATGCTCGAGGCGGCGGGCGCAACGGTCTACCGCGCAAGCCGAAGCGGTGAACTCCGTGTGGATGTAACGGATTTTGAATCCGCGAAAAACGCGATTGGTGAGGTGCGGCGGCGTGACGGACGGATCGACGCGCTGGTTCATTGCGCCGGCGTCGGCGTGTCCGGGCCGCTGGAATATATGGACGGCGAACTGCTCGGCCTGCAATTCGGCACGAATATAAACGGCATGATCCATATGTGCCGCGCGGTGCTGCCGGTGATGAGGGCGCAGGGCTGCGGGCGGATCATCGTGACCGGCTCCGTGGCGGGCCGCGTCAGCATACCGTTCCAAAGCGCTTACAGCGCATCGAAGGCGGCCGTGTCGTCGCTGCTCATCGCGCTGCGAAGCGAGGTTCGCGGGTTCGGGATCCAGTGCTCGATCGTCGAGCCCGGCGATGTGAAAACGGGCTTTACCGCCAACCGCGTCAAGGCCGTTTTGCCGGAGGATGACGCGTATAAAAAGCACTGCGACGCGGCGGTGTCACAGATGGAACATGACGAGGAACACGGCGAGCCGCCCGAAAAGATCGCGCGGGAAATCGTCAAACTTCTCGGGAAGAAACGGATGCCCGCGCGCGTCGTCTGCGGGGCCGGTTACAAAGCGCTCGCGCTGCTGTCAAGGATTTTACCTGACAGACTTATTGCATGCATTATAGAACGGATATATCATATAAGACCATGAAAAATACTACTCTCGGATTTTTATTCGCAAGCGGAGCCGCCCTGTTTTATGGGTTTATGCCCGCCATCACGCAGCTCGCGTACGGCGCGGGGGCCGCGGTCAATACGGTTGTCGCGGGGAAATACACCGTCGGCGTCCTGATGATATGGGGATTTATCCTCATCACGAAAAAGCCATGGCGCATCGGCCGCTCGCAGGCCATCCATCTGCAGATCACGGGGGTCGCCTCCATCGTGACCGTCAACCTGATGGCGATCAGTTACCTGTATCTGCCGGGCGCGATTTGCAGCCTGCTCACCTTTCTCTATGTGCCGATAGTCAACGTGTGCGAAATGATTATGGGGCGCGTGCGCCTGACCGCTATGCGCATCGTGTGCGTCGTGCTGGCGCTCGTCGGGCTGGTCGCGGTCGTCTATACGCCGTCCGGCGGAAGCGCGCTGAATCCGCTCGGCCTCGTTATCGGCGCGGGCGCGGGCGTCGCCTACGCGGTGTGGACGATCCGCATGGGCTCGCCGAAAGTGAAGAGCGTCGGCGCGGAAGCCATGATGGGCTACATCTTCCTGATACCCGCCGGCGTCACCATTATCCGCTGCATCGCGGAGGGCGACGCGCTGCTTCCCGCGGGCGGCAAACAGTGGCTGTTTATACTGCTGCTCGGCGTGTGCGACGGATTCCTGGCGCCGGTATTTTTCGCGGCCGCCATCAAGCTGACGAGCGCGAGCAACGCTTCGATGGTCGACACGTCCGAGCCGCTTATCGCCTATTTCGCGGGCATCGTCCTGATGCACGACGTCATCTCGATCAACGCTATCTTCGGCGGCATCTTGATTATCGCGGGCATCCTGCTTCTCAATATTTCCGAACGACGGGACGCGAGAAAACAATTGTCATGAGTCCTGATTATAACTACACGCTGCTTCGCTCGAAGCGGCGCACCCTCGTTATCCGTGTAACGGAAAACGGGCTTGAAGTCCGCGCTCCCCTGCGTATGCCCCTGGCCGAAATTGAGCGGTTTGTCGCGGCAAAAGCGGCGTGGATCGCGAAGCATATGCGTGAGATCGAAGCCGTGAAATCCGCGCGCGCCGAGTTTCAGGAAACGGTAAACAAGGACGAACGCGCCCGCCTGACCGCGGAATACCGGGCGCGGGCCCAGCGCGATATTCCCGCGCGTACCGCGGCGCTTGCGCAGATCATGGGCGTTCAGCCCGCCTCGGTAAAGGTCGGAAGCGCGAAAACCCGCTGGGGAAGCTGCAACGCCAAGGGCGCCGTCCATTTCTCGTGGCGCCTTATCTTCGCGCAGCAGGACACCATCGACTATGTTATTATCCACGAGCTTGCCCATCTGCGGCAACTCAACCACTCGAAAGCGTTTTGGGACATCGTCGCGCGTTACGTTCCGGATTATAAACAGCACCGCGCGCGGCTTAAAGACCTGGGACGGAAATTGGCGCATGAAGGTTGGTGAGAAAGCTCTGTCAATCCGTTTTCTTGACAAACGCAAATTCATGTATAACATTCCCTGCCAACGGCCCGCTTGACAAATCCGAATGATCGTAATAACATTGTCATTACAGAAAGAGAAGGGAAACCAAAGCAATGAAGACGGAAGCGGTTACAAAAACAAAAAATCTAAATATCAGAACGAGTGTGAATGAATATTCCGCGATTAAAAGTATCGCGAAGTTCAACGGACAAACCATGTCGGGTTTTGTGCTCAATTTAGTTCATGATTATATGGACGATCTCGAAGATATCAAAGCGGTCGATGATTACGAAAAGGCAAAAGCGCGCGGCGATGTTGAGTACATCAGTTGGGATCAAGTCCAGAAAGACCTCGATCTATGAAATATCAACTTTTCTTCACCGCCAAGGCGAAGAAAGATTTGTCGAAACTCGATGCCTATACGCAGAAAAAAATCCAAGCGTATCTGAACAACAATGTATCGGGAAGCGAAAATCCAAAGGCGCACGGAAAGGCGCTGTCGGAAAATCTATCCGGCTATTGGCGATACCGTATCGGCGATTACCGCGTTATCTGCAAAATTCATGACGATGTGTGCAAAGTGTTCGCGGTGAATATCGGACACCGCAGTAAAATATATTCAAAGACCTAAACCGGAAATTGGCGCATGAGGGTTGGTGAGAAGGGAGCGCAGCGAAGGCGACGGCACAAGAAGGATGCTTCCGTTGTGATTTATCTCGCTTTTTTGTTGCGCGTAAGAGAAACGGGTACGCCGTAAAGGGGACGGGCGTGTGGCGGACTTTTCTCGCACCGAGCAATGGCGGCCCAAAACCGGAATGACAGACTGTGCGAAGACGGCACGGAAGTCCGCATATGCCCTCGCGCAAGGGATCGGAGGGGTATAGTGTCCTGTGGGGCACTCAAAAATAAGAAACCGTTTTTCATAAATGCCCGCACGGAGAACCGTCCCGCTGATTACCGGCAGAATCATTTGAGTGCCCCATGCGCCAAACCTGTCACGAAACTCTCGATTCATACATTATCATATAATTTCCTCTCCCATAAAATCGGATTACCGCTAACCTGAACCGTTTGCGGTGATATTTATTTCGGCGCGCCGAAGGCTGCGTAACAAGTCTGCTGCGCGCAGTCACGCTTTAATAATATTAGCGAATCAATTCGCATTTTCGGCTTGACATTCCCCGCTACTCGGTATTACAATATACCAGTAGTAAGTAATACCGCATACCGGCAAGCGGGAATGAAACTCGTTCCATGCTCTGCCGCGCGCAATTGAAATTTCAACGCGCATGAGGCTGCGCTGAATGTTTGCGCCGCAAAGCGGCATAAGGGCAGGTGAGAAGGGAGGCGTTTATCACGGAAAATTTAACGGAAATGCTCAAGGGCGTTCTGGAGGGCTGCGTTTTGGAGATCATCAGCCGCAAACAAACATACGGCTACGAAATCACGCGCACGCTCAACGAGCTGGGGTTCGCCGACGTGGTGGAGGGAACCGTTTATACCATTCTTATCCGGCTCGAAAAAAACAAATTGGTGGACATCGAAAAGAAGCCGTCCGCCGTCGGCCCTCCGCGCAAGTTTTACGCGCTCAACGCGGCGGGACGGAGCGAGCTGAAACAATTCTGGCGGAAATGGAATTTCGTCGCATCAAAAATCCAAACGTTACGGGAGGAACGGTACGCATGTTACAGATAATAAAGAAACTCATCGGGGATAAACGCGAATACCGGGAGATGATGGCGCGGGTGGACGCGCTGCCGAGCGATTACCAGCTTGTGTTTAAAAAAATACAAAAGTATATGTGGGGTTTTGCGGCGGGCGACGGGTACGATATGCTGAACGTCCATTACGGGCTGATAGAGTTGTTCGAGGCGGCCGCGGCGAACGGCAAACGGGCGCTCGACGTGACGGGCGCGGACGTGGCGGCATTCTGCGACGAGCTACTGCAAAATACGCAGACCTATACCGCGAAATGGCGCACGGACCTGAACCGCAGTATTATGAAGGAGATAAAAAAGCATGGGGACGAATGACGCGGCGATTTCGGTACGCGGCCTGAAAAAGTCCTATAACGGCGTGCCCGTTCTGACGGGCGTGGATTTGGAGGTACGGGCGGGAAGCGTATTCGCGCTGCTCGGCTCGAACGGCGCGGGGAAAACGACCATCGTGAAGATCCTGGCCACGCTGCTGAAACCGGACAGCGGGATCGTTACCGTCGGCGGGTTTGACGTGCGCTCCCAGCCGGAGAAAGTGCGTCAAGCAATCAGCTTGACAGGGCAATTCGCCGCGGTGGACGAGGTGCTGACCGGGCGCGAAAACCTCGTGATGATCGCGAAACTCCGGCACCTCGATAACCCGAAAAGCATTGCAAATGCTGCGCTTGAGCACTTCGGCCTTGCGGACGCCGCCGGCCGCCGGGCACAAACGTATTCGGGCGGTATGCGCCGCAAGCTCGATCTCGCCATGAGTTTTATCGGTGATCCGCCGCTTATTTTTCTCGACGAACCGACGACGGGCCTCGACCCGGAAGCGCGCCTCGAAGTGTGGGGCATCGTCCGGTCGCTCGTAAAAAGCGGAACGACCGTCTTTTTAACGACGCAGTATTTAGAGGAAGCGGAACAGCTCGCCGAGAGCATCGCGATCTTGCATGAGGGCAAAATTATCGCGGAGGGAACGCTTGCGGAACTCAAAGCGTTATTCCCGCCCGCGCGGACGGAGTACGTGCAGAAGCAGGCGACGCTGGAGGAAATATTCCTCGCCATCGTCGGCAGGAAGGAGCGGACATAAATGAACAGACACGTTTTAGGCGATATCGGCATTATGCTGGGGCGCTCGCTGCGGCACGTCTTCCGCAGCATGGACAGCATTATCACGGTCGCGCTGATGCCGATCGCGCTGATGCTGCTGTTCGTGTATGTGTTTGGCGGCGCGATCAGGGCGGGAACGGAGAATTACGTGAATTACCTGCTCCCCGGCATCCAGCTGATCGCCATCGCAAGCGGCATATCCTACACGGCGTTCCGGCTGTTCGGCGACGTGCAGAGCGGCATATTCGAACGGTTTCACGCCATGCCGATAGCGCGCTCCGCCGTGCTGTGGGGCCACGTCCTCACCTCGCTGGCAGCGAACGCGCTTTCCGCCGCCTTGATCCTTCTCGTGGCGCTGATTATCGGCTTCCGCTCACCGGCAGGCGTACTCGCGTGGCTCGCCGTTACCGGCATCCTCGCGCTCTTCACGCTGGCGCTGACGTGGATCGCCGTCATCGCGGGCCTGTCAGCCAAAACCGCCGACGGCGCAAGCGCATTCTCCTACCCGCTTATCTTCCTGCCGCTTATCAGCTCGGCCTTCGTGCCGACGGAAACCATGCCCACCGCCGTCCGCGTTTTCGCAGAGCATCAGCCGGTCACCTCGATCGTCGACGCGGTCCGCGCCCTGCTCGGCGCCCAGCCCGTGGGAACGGACATATGGGTCGCCCTCGCGTGGTGCTTCGGGATCGCGCTCGCCGCGTACTTCTTCGCGATGCGGGCGTATAACCGCAGAACCGGGTCATAATGCCTGGCGGGTTGGCGATGAAGGAGTATTTCTTTGGGCGCATGGGGCTGTTCCGCGAGGATGTATAAAGGTTACCGTTCAAAATCTTTAGTATGCGCGATGCGTGTTTTCCGCATTTTCCCTATCTCTCGTGACAGCCCCACCGGGCTATCCGGGGCTTCGGCCCCGGCGCTCAAGACGGGCGCTTGGGTGAAAAGTTGTTTCGCGGATCGGCTGTTGCTCCGTTCATTTGCAGCCACATCCGCGCCGCGGCTGCTGCGCACCCCTCCTATCCCGTGCGCGTGACATGCGCGACCTTCCCTGCCGCCCTGCAACGCATATCACTTCCGGCTTGGGCCGCACATCCCCTGCATCGTCATAATTCCTACTCTGCGCCTCATCTATAACGGCACATCATGCCGCAGCTCCGCGAACTCTCCTTCATCGTCACCGCGCAAGCCCTGCGCCCGGCAAATAACGGCTCGAACCGTAATTTGCTATAATATTACCACGGCACTAATCAAAAGGAGATACACCCCATGGACACATCACCGAACAAAGTCAGGACGCAATTCGACACGCTTTCCGCGAGCTACGATGAAAACCGCGCTTCGCTGATTCCCGCGATGGAGCTATTCTATACGGCGGGGATCGACACGCTCTTCTGCGAAGCGGAAGCGCCGCGCGTGCTCGATATCGGCGCCGGGACCGGTCTGTATACCGCTTTTCTGCTGAAGCGTTATCCCCAAGCGCGGGTAACTCTCATTGACTTCGCGGAAAATATGCTGGCAATCGCCCGGCAAAAATTCGCCGGCAATGAAAACATGCGGTATATCAGCGGCAATTATGCGACGCACGATTTTGGGCGCGAGAAATATGACATCATCATTTCCGCCCTGTCGATCCATCACCTAAATCCGAATGAAAAACAGGCGCTTTACGGGAAATTGCAGAGCCTGCTGGTTGGCGGC
>JAISEX010000272.1 GCA_031263875.1 Eubacteriales Family XIII. Incertae Sedis bacterium
TTTTAAGTGCATACTGGTGGTATGTGCTTAAAATTTGACGAAGTGCTGGGGACAATCCGCTTCTGCGGATCGGATTCGCATAGCTCCCTTTACCCTCAACTATTATCTCACGCGCAGGCCCCTGATTTCCACATCGGTAAAGAAAATCAAGACGAAGGAGGAATGAAATTCGCGGCGGGACGGTTCGCATACGCGCTATTCCCCAGCCATTATGACAAACGCGATCGTGCTGATTCGCAAGCGGTTATAAAAGAAAGCAGCAGTTCGTTGAATTGCTCCGGTTGGTCCAAATTTGCTACATGGCCCGCGTTGGAGATGGTTTTCACGATGCAGCCCGGATAATGCGTGTGCCAATCCGCAAGATGCTTTTTGATGGTTCCTCTGGTATCCTGCTCACCGGCGGTCACCAGAAGCGGCGCGTCAAACGTGAGCGTTTCTTCGTGTAAACAGGTCGTGAAACCCGCCCACGAAACCAGAAATTCCTCCTGCTCTATTTCCTCAAACATCCTGCCGACACACAGCGACGCCGGTTTTGTAAAGGCGCATCCTTTTGACATGGCTTTTTTCAGCCGCGGCCATGAGTAAAAATGTTTCATTATCGGGCCGGAATAGGCGAGCAAAGTCTTTTCCCATGCGGGGTAGGGAATGCAGAGGGGCGTCACTCCCGTCAGCATATAGCCCGCGGCGTCGCCGAAAAGGAAGGCGTATTCCTGTACCGCAAAAGCCCCCATCGAAAGCCCGCACAGCAGGTAATGTTCGGGGCGTTCCGCCTCTATTACGGCGTGAATATCTTCCGCAGCCAGTTTTACGCTAAATTTACCGGTCGGCCGAGAGTTTCCATGACCGCGAACATCGATGTTGATGACCGGGTAGCCCTCGCTTCGCAAAAATTCAACTTGCGGCCTCCACATAGCGCGATGCAGTCCGTATCCATGCACCAAAATAACCGTAACGGGACGACTTCCCGGCACATATTCATAAGCGATATTGCAGCCCTCTCGACTTATATGTTTTTCCATAAAATTACCTCCATAATAATGAAATATTTCGTTAAGAATAGTTCATTATTATAATATCACATGGTAACGGGCGAATACAAGCGAAAATGAAATATTGTTATTGAAACAGTTCATAATTTGAGGTATCCTTAAAAGAGTTGTAATGAGATCGGAGGCCGGGTTTATGGAATATCATGGAAACAAACCAACCGCACAGGAGGTTGAATGTAAGCCATAATCGTTTACGCTTGTCGTATGTAATTCTCATTTCGTTGCAACTTTCATAACAGAGGTGATATAAATGAACGGTTTTGAGAAAAGGACGCAGGAAAAAAGGAACGGGATCCTGCGCGCCGCGGTCGCATTGTTTTCCGAGCGGGGCATACAAAAAGGCAGCGTTGCTGAAATTGCCGCCGGAGCGGGCGTATCCCAGGTAACGATATATAAATATTTTGAGAGCAAGGAGAACTTGGCGCGGTGCGCTCTGGAACAGTATTATAACGGGTTGCTGCGGTCTTTTATCGACGTGATAGACAGCGCGCGGCCGTTCGCCGAAAAAGTGGAGCAAGCATTTTTCGCGCCCCTGAAAACACAGAGCGCCGGGGCGGCCGCATTTTGGGACGACGCCATTTCCGAAAAGTTTCGAGACATTACGCTCGAATATGAGCAAAAACTTGCGCCGCACATGATGCGTTTTATTGAACAGGGATATGAGTGCGGCCATTTTGATAAAAGCTATTCTGTCGAAACCCTGCTTCTGTACCTCAATGTTTTCGGGGTCAATGCGATGAAACAGTTGGGAACGCTTGAGGCCGGAGGCAAGAAGAAACAAATATACGAGGAATTTTTATCCCTCTTTTTCTATGGCGTTGCCGGGAAAGGCCCCAAGTAATTATAAAACTTGCTTCGTGATTCTCTTATGCGCGCGTACGTGCCATCGTCTCGGTCGTTTATAACTGTAATACCAAAGGCGCGTGTCTTTTCGATCCACTCCTGCCAGTAGTGCATTTTATGTGGGCGCATGGGGCTGTCCTGAAATAAATGAGGTGGCCTATTGTTAAAATTTTAACAATAGGCTGAATGCAAATACGCTGAAACAGCCCCACCGGGCTATACGCTGCAATTCCGCTTAGCTATCGTTGTCATTCCGGGCATCGCCCCGGAATCCCCTCGCATGAGGTATCCGCGCGAGCGTAGTCCGCGGGATTTCCGCTGCTATCCCTTGCGCGTCGCTCGGTTGCGCCTCGCTCCCCGTAGGGGGCTCTGCCCCCTCTCGGCGGATTACGTCACCTTCGGCTCCTCCATCCTGTCACCCCCGGAACGGTAATCCGCCGCGCCGTTCGGCACGGCTCCGAGGTGGGGGAATGGGTTACCCACAAACTCCCCATGGGCGCCGCTTAGGATTAGACTCGGCTTCGCCTCGCAGCTGCTTCGCATCGCCGTCACATGCGAGAAAAGTATACGAGCCATCCGCCCCTGCTACGGCGAACAATGTATCGCGCAAGCACCCAAAACACGCGAGAAAGCACACTACAGAAGCCACCTCTCCGTGCCGTCCTCCTTACGCGAACACATGCGAGAAAAGTATACGCCCCGCCCGTCCTCCCTGCGGCGCAACCATGTATCAAACGCACGCCAAAAACACGCGAGAAAGCACACTACAGAAGCCACCTCTCCCCGCCGTCCCCCTTATCCTCCCGCACCTATTACCCCGCCAACCGTTTGGTGCAGCGGTAGGCGCAGCGGTTTTACGCATACAATCGAACAAAAATTATTGAATAACCAGATATTTTTTACGAATAAGCGCTTCCCGCGGACTTTGTCCTACTCACCGCTTTTGCGCAAAAAACGCCCCAACCCAGCGCCGGCAAGAAGCGCCGCTATCGCGATAATCAGCCAGAGATTGCCGAACCGCACGTAAGGCGTGATATGGTCCACGAGAGGGACGTCCGCGATAAGGGCGTCCGCAGTGTTCATCGGAAGCTGGACGAGCGTGCCGTCCGGATAGGCGGCGGCCGTAACGCCGTTTGTCGCGGCCTGCACGACGGCGCGGTCGGTCTCGATGGCGCGGAACACGGACTGCGAAATGTGCATCGTGCGTATTTCCTCGCCGAGATAGGCGTCGTTGCTCGGAACCAGGATGACCTCGGCGCCCGCGTTTACGGTGTCGCGCACGATCTGCGGCAGAATGCTCTCAAAACAGACGAGGGCGCCGACGCGTCCGTTTTCCGTTTTAAAGACGCCGCGCCGGTCGCCCGCGAAAAATGAAAACTTTTGAATACTCCCGTTTTCAAAAAAGGGGACGAGCTGCTGTTTCGCGTAATAATAATCGGCCAGCCCGCCGTCCGGCGTAAACAGATGAACGGCGTTCTCGAGAAGCACGCCGTTTTTCATGGCCTTGTTTAGATTGACGATGCCGGAACCCGCGCCGCCCGCGCCGTCTTTGTCCGACGCGCTGCGTGTCTGCGTGCCGCTGTCCTCCGCGCTCTCGTCCGTGATACGGTTTGCGCCGCCGACCAAAATATCAACTTCGTAACGCCGCGCAAGGGCCGAAAGCTGCGTTTGCATGGCCCAGTTGCCGCGCACAAATTGGGCGGTCGATTCTGGCAGCGCAAGCAGATCGACGTCGTTCGCTTCCAAAATGTCGGCGGACTGCGAAAGGGCGTTTGAAAATCTCGAGGAATCGTCGTCCGTCGTCGGTTGGTTATGCTGGACGGCGGCGATGCGCAAGGTGTTATCGGATTCGCCTGGTCCGGCAAACCCCCGCGTCGCGAGCGCGCCCGCCGTTATGTTAGCGAAAAACACAATGAAAGCGGAAATAAGAAAGACGATTGCCCGGCGCTTCGCGGCTCCGGGCTTACTCATCGCATTTACCAGGAAATCGCCGCTGCGCGATCTCGTTGTTATTACCGGGGATTTCTCGTCTGATAAACTCGCCGCGTTCACCGGTAATTCAGCGCTGTGCGATCCGGCCGTTGTTGCCGATAACTCGTTATGCTGTAATGCCGCTGTTTGCACCGCTGATTCCTCGCTTCGTAAACCCGCTGTTCGCAGGAAACCGGTTCCGCGTATTTGCAGCGACAGCGACAGCGCCAACAGGGACGCGAACAGTATTATTATAAAGGAGATAAACAGCCCGCCGAACAGCGCCGACGTTTTTATCAGGGACGGAAACGCCCACTGGCTCACGGCGAGCGACCGCACGGGGAAGGCGAACGGGCCGACGGTGGTCAGCCACTCGGCTCCCGTCCAGAGCAGGGCGGCGGCGAGCGCGCGAATCGCCGCGGGCAGGCCGATCCGCGACCCGATGCAGAGGGCGGCGATTTGCGGAATTGCTTGCAGCAGCGACGCGACGAGGATCAGCGCAAGGTCGAGCAGCAGCATGACCGGCCGCGAAAAATAGACGTCTATCGTAAAGCCGACGAGGTAGGAGCAGAAGAAAAATGGCAGCGTAAACGCGGCGGCGAGCTTTATACTGCGGCGGCGCGCGGCGCGTCCACGGTTCTCGCTCTCGGCGAACAGCAGCGCCAACGCCGGAACGGGAATAAACCAGAGCAGAAAGGCGAGCTGCGGCAGATAAAAGCAGGCCGCGCCGAGCGCTCCCGTGACCGCGCAAACAAGCGCGGCGCGCGCGCCGATACGGTACGCGTTCCGCTCCGGCTTCGCTTTCCGCGCGCCGGCCGCGCGTGTGCCTTTCTGGTGCGCTGTCCGTTTCAATTATGCTACTCGCTTTCCAATGGGTTTCATGATGGGAATATTATAGCATAAGGGGAGCCGGACGGCAGGGAGATGGGGGCTTACGTCCGGTTCCGGTTCTCGCG
>JAISEX010000270.1 GCA_031263875.1 Eubacteriales Family XIII. Incertae Sedis bacterium
TTTGCCGCTGTTTTCCGTGTTCGCGTTTGTTTTTTTTGCGAATTGCGCGCGACTGTTTGCCGCGAGTTTTCGTGTTCGCGTTTGCTGCTTGTTATCTCATTATAATACAGATGCCCACTTTTGTGGGAGGTGAATGGTGAAAAAAATAAAATTTTTGGTTGGGAGGTTTTTGCGGGATTAGGAAAAGGGGGACGGCAGGGAGAGGATGCTTGGGCCGGGTTTTGGTTCTCGCGCGGATTGGGGGTGAGGCGGGAAACGGGGACGCCGTATAAAGGATGGGCGTGACGCGTACTTTGCCCGCACAAAGGAGCGAGGCGAAGCCGAGCGACGCGCAAGGGATCGGAGGGGTGCGGTAGCAGCCCCGCGCAGCGGGGCCGGAGCGAACGCGAAGCCCCGGAGAAGCCCGGTGGGGCTGTCTTCTCGTGGCACTCGATCCTCAGTTATTTCCATTATTTTTTCATTACGCAAAATCGGGTTACGTCCATTACGACAGCCCCATGCGCCCGGCAAAAATGCGCCTGTACTCACTTTTACCGCAGGCCGCGCCTACCCATACACCCGCGATTCGATCTTCTCCATATCGGGTTTGGAGCCGGCCGGGTCGAGATAGGCGGGATCGTCGTTCAGGAAATCGAGACCGCCGACGCGTTCGATAAATTCCGCGGACGGCACGCCCGCGGCGACGTCCCAGCCCATGGCTTCGTAGAAATTGTCGCCGAGTTTTTGTACGTCGATAACGCGGTCCTTGTGCGGGCCCTCGGTCATCGTCCACGGCGGAGCGCCGACGGCCCGCGCGTCGATCCACGCGTGGCGGCGCCGGTAGCCCTCGCGCAGGTTGAACGCTTGCCGCACGGTAAACGCCCGAAGCGTGAACATCTCATAATCCTCGTCCGTATAGCCGAAGCCCGTGACGGCGTTTATCATCTCCTTGTCGATAAAGGCGGGCATAAGGAAGTTGCCGAAGCTGCACACGCCGGCGGCGTTGATAAGCTCCCATTCCATCAGACCGGCGACGTCGGCCTCGCCCGTGTTTTCGTAATTGAACTTGACCTCGTCGGGATTGTGGCTGAACGGGACGCCGCGCCCGCCCTTGATGTGGCGCCCCGGCGAGGGGTCGTACATAAAGGTGCGCGCGAGCGCCGGATTGAAGCGGCTGCCGTGCTGCGGCAGTTCGATGCCGCCCGCGGTGACCGTGCACTCCTTCCCCTTTCCGAGCGCGTCGGCGGCCAGGACGGAGCCGAGGTTGGCAGGCACGCCGATCCCCTCGTAATGGCAAATCGCTTCGGCCACCGCGAGGGTGCTTTCCGCGTCGCCCCATTTCAGCTCGATGCCGTTCATCTCCTCGGCGCTGATGATGCCGCGGTCGGCGCACTCCATCAGCCAGGCGATCGTACAGCCGAAGCTCATGGTATCGTAGCCGTATTCATTCGCGAGCCAGTTGAGGATAATGGCGACTTCCGCGTCGCCGTTCATCAGCATGCTGCCGAAGCTGCCGAGGCTTTCGTATTCGGGCCTCGTCGCGTGGTCGAGCTTGTAGCCGTGCTTGTCGATCTGGTAGATGGCGCCGCAGCGGACGTGGCAGAGCATGCAGCCCTCTTTTTTAACGTGGAATTTCGGATCCATATCGCGGCCCGATAACGCCACCGCCCTCTCGTCCGTCAGTTCCTCCGGCGTGCCGTACCAGTTTTTGATCGGCGTGTCGGAAACCATCACGCAACTGTCGTACTCGCCCGAGGTGCCGCGCAGACTGAAATCCTCGACCACCTCGTGCATCGGACCGCCCGGCTTTCCGTGTGCGAGCGAGCGTTTATTGATATCGAGCAGGAGTTTTTCATCGTGCGTGCCGTAACGCTGGCTGCCCTTGCACGCGAGCGCCTTGAGATTTTTTGAGCCGAAAATGCCCCCGGAACCGCCTCTGCCCGCCGCTCGGTGGCCGTCGTTGATAAGCGCCGCCATCGGCGAGAGATACGCGCCCGCGGGCCCGATCTGCAGAATGGAAACGTCGTTGCCGACTTCCGCGCGGATCAGCGCCTCGGATTCGTGCGTGCACGAGTACCATATATGGCTGGCGTCGTGGAAGGTGATTTCGCCGTCGTCGATCAGCACGTAGATCGGCTGTTCGGATTTGCCTTTGAAGAAAATCGCGTCGTACCCCGTTTTCGCGAGATGCGGGCCGAAAGTGCCGCCGACCGACGAGTCGTTGTACTTATCGTTCACCGGGCTCTTGCTCACGATAGCCGTGCGCTGGCCCATCAGCGCCTTGGTCGCGTTCGTAATGCCGCCGACCACCGCGATAACGCTTTCCGGCGCGTACGCGTCGACGCACGCAGGCATCAGATCCAGCAGATAGCGCGCGCCGAGCGAAGCGCCCTTAATATAATCGCGCGCGTAGTCCATGTTCAGATCCTGGATCTCGAACCGCTTCGCCGTCAGGTCAATAATAACGATCTTGCCGAAATAGCCATCCATATCGTCTTCCTCCCGTCCCGGAATGAGTGCTTTCTCCTGCCCGGTAATCCTTGAAAATTGCCTCTGACCACCTGCTATTTGGGCGCATGGGGCACGCTGGCATGATCTCGTCAGTGACACGCGGGACAGTCCCGCGCGCGGGCACTTGCAGAAATTCCCGCGTGCCCCACCGGGCTATCCGGGGCTTCGGCCGCTTCGCGGCTGCTTCGCACCCCTCCTATCCCTTGCGCGTTATAAGCGGGCCGGATATACGGCACGTTCGTTCTCATTCCGGCGTACCGGTCTTTTGCTGCGCGGCAAAAGAAACGAGAGAAGATATGGCGCAACCGCTCTCATCGTGCCGTCCCCATGCCCTCCTCATAATTACGCCCTTTTGTGCGTAAGCGTCAAAGGAGGTTTACGCAGGCCGACATTCTTCTCTGCGTGCTCTCTCCGTTTGTTGATTTTATTTTACCTATGTGAAATACCGAATGCTCTGTAGGTTTTACCGTATTTTTGTCCCTCTCCCGCACATTTTTCACGAAAAACGTTGCCACGGCAACAAAACGGGATCCTATGAGCGCAATTAAAGGTGCTATAACGGCCTGATTTGTAAGGGGCGTTGCGCGCATACGAGCTGCCCTGCAGCAGCTGCGAGGCGAAGCCGAGTCACATCCCAAGCGCGCGCACCGAGGCATATTTGTGCGGTGAAACCGCACAAAGGCCGTCCCCGAGCAAATCAGCGCCGTTATAGCATCTTGCGTTTACGACTTTATTTTCATACTTTGAGCCATCGTTGCATATATGCTCATCTCCGTGGAAATTTATTTTACGCAAGGCCATAATTATGGTACAATATAGTCACACAACAGTCACAAAAAGCTACAGCAGAAACGAGGTGAAACATGCCAAAGATTATTCCGATAAAAGAATTGAAGGATACGGCCAAGCTCTCCAATATGGTGCATGAGGTCGCCGAGCCGATATATATCACGAAAAACGGCTATGACGATATGGTGATCATGAGTTCCGACGTTTACGACCGCCGGCTCTTTCTCAGCGACCTCTACGAAAAACTCGACGAGGCCGAAAACGCGGTGGCAAACGGCGAGGTGAAGGATTTCTCGCTGGTTATGGAGAATCTGAGGAACCGGTATGGATTATAAGGTCGTGGTCACCAAACCGGCCGAATATGATCTGGGCTCCATCATCTCCTACCTCGCGAATAATTTATACAATAAGCGCGCGGCGTCCGGTCTGCTCAATCAATTCGACAAGCAGGTATCCGGTTTGCGGGCCGCGCCCCGGTTATACGGGCTCTCGCAAAACCCCCGCCTTCGGAAAAAGGGCTACCACAAAATGCTGATTTCCGGCTATAATTATCTCGCATTGTATCGAGTAAACGACGCGACGGCAACAGTATCCATTATGCGGCTCTTTTATATGAGGCAAAACTACGAAGATTTAGTGTGATTATACTAGTCGTGAAAAATGATATATAATACTGCTATGGATACGAAACGGCGGGAGGCGTGGGTCGAGATCGATCTGCACGCATTGGAACAGAATTTTACGGCGATACGGGCGGCTGCGGACGGCTGCGCGGTCGTCGCGGCGGTAAAGGCGGACGCCTACGGCCACGGAGCCGTGCTCGTCGCAAGGACGCTTGAGGCGGCGGGCGCCGGTTATTTCGGCGTCGCCACGTTCGATGAGGCCGCCGCGCTTCGGGAGGCCGGCATCCAGACGCCTCTCGTTATGCTCGGAACGACCCCGCGCGGCTGCGAAGCGGATAGTATCCGGCTTGGCATTATTCCCGCGGTAAGCGCCTACGAAGACGCGCTCCCCTTTTCCGAAGCGGCCGTTCTTTTACGAAGGAACGAGCCGGCGGATATTATTATCGCCCTCGACACGGGCATGGGACGCATCGGCTTTCTGGGCGATGAGGCCGCTCGCGCGGAGATCGCGAAAATCGCGGAACTTCCCGGCATACGCATCGGCGGCATAGCCTCGCACCTCGCGACGTCGGAGGAATCCGACACGGCTTACACGCTCGGACAGATAGCGTCATTCGACGAATTCTGCGGACAGCTCACCGGGGACGGCATCCGCCCCGCGGTCCGCTCGCTCGCGAACAGCGCCGCTATCAGCCGCTTCCCCGCCTCCCGTTACGACGCGGTACGTTCGGGCATAATGCTTTACGGCATCTACCCTTCCGGCGAAGTGAGCCGCAGTTCACTGCCGCTGACGCCGGTCATGTCGGTCAGGGCAAACATCGTTTGCCTGCGCAACGTCCCCGCGGGATTTTGCGTCAGTTACGGAAAAAAGTTTATCACGCAGCGCGAAAGCGTTATCGCCACCCTGCCGCTCGGCTACGCGGACGGACTGCCCCGCGTTCTCACGGGCACGGGCCGCGTGATTATCCGCGGAACGTTCGCGCCGATAGTCGGGACGATCTGCATGGATCAGTGCATGGTCGACGTGACGGACGTTCCGGGCGCGCAGAAATACGACGAGGCCACGCTTCTCGGCAGCTCCGGCGGGCTCAGCATTACCGCCGGTGAAATCGCCGAAAAAGCCGGTACGATAACCTATGAAACGCTGTGCCGCTTCGGGCAGCGCCTCCCCAAATTATACCGATAAACCGCTTGCAAAACGGAAGCGCCGCACGCTGCGGGCTATTAAACCCATTGCATAATAAAAATCCTCTATGATATAATGCACGTTGTGGGAAAATAACGAGCGCTAAACTTTAATGAGGGAATTATGAAAAAGATAGTAGTACTAATAACGGTGATCCTTTCGGCGGCTTTGATCCTGTCGGGCTGTTTCGGCAGCGGCAAGGATTCGGATCCAAAGCAGTCGGAATCGCCCAAAACCGAGAAACTGCAAACCATCAAATCGACGCAGAGCGATCTCAGCATTGAGGTGGCGGAAAGCTGGAAACAGAACGACACCGGCGGGGATACCGCGGCTTCGATCTCGCTGATCTCGGAAAAGGAGGATCTCGCGCTTATCGTTATCGAGGAGAAAACATCCGACTTTGACAAGGAGCTGACGCCGGAAAAATACGCGGATATGCTCGTTGAGGTGATGAAGGAAACCGAGGGAGCGAGTAACTGGCAAGTCGACGCGCTGACGGATGTGACGATCGGGGACGGCGTCGCCGCCAAGCAGCGCACCATCTCGGTCACGATGGACGGAGTCAATCTCAAGTACCTGCAGACCATCTGCAAGACGGACGATTATTTCGTCGCGATACTCGAGTGGACCACGCCGTCAAAATTCGACGGCACCCTGCAGGTGTTTAACGACATCCTCGCGACCGTAAAATTCAATGCGGCGGAGAAGGCTTCCTAGACGTTAAACAGGAAATGCATGACGTCGCCGTCCTGTGCGGTAACTCCTTTGGGCGCATGGGGCGGAGCCCCACCGGGCTATCCGCTCCAATTCCTCGGCCGCAAGCGGCCTGTGGGATTTCCGCTGCTATCCCTTGCGCGAACATATGCGAACTTCCCTGCCGCCAAGCGAAATCTTTCATTGCGGTTTCCGAACCGCTTAGACGTTAAACAGGAAATGCATGACGTCGCCGTCCTGCACGATATAATCCTTTCCCTCCGACCGGAGCATACCTTTTTCGCGCGCGGCGGCCACACTTCCGCACGCTATCAGATTTTCATAGCTGACGGTTTCGGCCCGGATAAATCCCTTTTCAAAATCGGAATGTATTTTGCCGGCCGCCTCCGGAGCTTTCGCTCCGCGGCGAACGGTCCACGCCCGAACCTCAGGCTCGCCCGCGGTCAGGAAAGAAATCAGATCCAGCAGCCGGTATGAGGCTTTGATCAGTTTGTCGAGCCCGGACTCGCCGATCCCGAGTTCCTCGATAAATACGGCCCGTTCTTCGTCGTCGAGTTCCGCGAGTTCGGCTTCGACCTTCGCCGATATGACGGCGACTTCCGCGCCCTCCGCTTCGGCGATCTCATATACCTGCGCCACAAAGGGGTCGCCGTCATACGAGGCGGCCTTCTCCTCGGATACGTTGGCCGCGTAGATAACGGGTTTTGACGTCAGCAGATCGAGCGAAGCGGCGTATGCGGCCTCCGCGCCGGCCAGTTCCAGCGAACGCACCGGCCGGCCGCTCTCCAGCGCCGTTTTCAGCCGCTCCAGTATATCAAGCTCGGCAGCCGCGTTCTTATCCGACTTTGCCGCCTTGCGCGCCCGCTCCCCGCGCCGTTCGAGAAGTTCCAGATCCGAAAATATCAGTTCGAGATTGATGGTTTCGATATCGGACTGCGGATCGGCGGCGCCGTGGACATGCACCACGCCCGGATCGTCGAAACACCGGACCACATGCACGATCGCCGCGGCTTCCCTGATATGACCGAGAAATTTATTGCCGAGCCCCTCGCCCCGCGACGCGCCCTTGACGAGCCCCGCGATATCGGCAAACTCGATCGTCGTATGGATGGTCTTTTTCGAATCGTACAGGCGGTGCAGAACTTCGAGCCGCTCGTCCGGAACCGTCACGACGCCGATATTCGGCTCTATCGTGCAGAACGGATAATTGGCGGCTTCCGCGCCCGCGCGCGTTATCGCGTTAAACAGCGTGCTCTTGCCGACATTCGGCAGACCGACTATACCGAGTTTCATTCAGATGAATCTCCTTCTCCATGCGTACTATTATTGATTGGATTTGCGTTATCGTGGTTCGGTTTTGCGATTACCTTGTCCTGCAAATCGTTATCCGTTACCCGCATTCCATTATTTTCTGTTTCATTTATATCGGCCACAGCTTTATCCGCACTGGCCGAATCGTCATGCGTTTCAGTTTCGATTTCATCATTTTCCATCTCGTTCAAACTATCACGCTTTTCTTCGCTGGTATAATTATTTTCCGTACCGGCGCCGCTTCTCACCGCGTCCACGCCGCTCTGCGCCGATTCCGTTATACTCTTATCCTCCGCGGCATTTTCACTTCCCAGCACTTCCGCATTGGCCAAATCGTCATGCGCCTCGGCAGATATTACATTATTTTCCATTAACTTTTTATCGCTCTGCGCCGTTTCCGCACCGCCATTCCCCGCGCCGCCCATCCGCGTTCTCCCGCTTCTGCGGTTCAGATACCAGTACGCGATTATCGCGGCGACGAATACGACCGCGCTCAGCACCTGCGCCTGCTTCAAGACGCCGAACAGCATCAGACTGTCCGTGCGCAGCCATTCGACGAAAAACCGTTCGAAGGAATAGCCGATACAGTAGAGCAGAAACGTCTGCCCCTCGAACTTTCTCCGGTTGTCGATGATGATGAGCACGGCAAACAGCAGCACGCACCAGACCGACTCGTAGAGGAACGTCGGATGATACGGCGTCCCGTCGATCACCACGCCCCACGGCAGCGAGGTTTCCGAACCGTGCGCCTCGCCGTTAAAAAAGTTACCCCACCGACCGACCGCCTGCCCGAGCGGTATGACCGCAAAGAACAGATCGAACACGTTGAGCGGACGCAGTTTCATAAACCGGCAGAGGATCAGCGCGGCGATCAGCCCTCCGATCAGCCCGCCGTGTATCGCGAGCCCGCCTTCGCGCAGCTTGAAAACCCTCATCAGATCGTCGCCGTACCACGACCAGTTGAATATGACGTAATAGAGCCGCGCGCACAGGATCCCGGCAATAACGCTGACGAGCGAGATATTCAGCGCCTGGTCGCTCGTCAGACCGTGGCGCTTCGCGCGCAGGCAGACGATCACGACGACCGACGCGATGCCGAGCGAAACGAGGACGCCATACCACATGATGTCCAGCCCGAATATGCTGAATGCCGTGCTGTCAGGCGTTTTCATCGGCGATCCCCCGCAGCGTGCGAATCATGGCGGCAGGGTCGTCCGCGCCGAATACCGCGGAGCCGGAGATAAAGATATCCGTGCCCGCCCGCGAAACCTCCGCGATCGTCGACGCGTTCACGCCGCCGTCGACCGCTATCTTGTAATTGTAACCCATTTCGGTCCGTACCGTGTTGAAAATCCGCACCTTGTCCAAGGCCGACGCGATAAACTTCTGCCCGCCGAAACCCGGATTGACCGTCATAATGAGGATCTGGTCGACAAACTCGAGCACGTAATCGAGCGTCGCGGGATGCGTCGCGGGATTCAGCGCCACGCCGCAGCCGACGCCGAGCGACTTGATAAAACGCAGCGTCCGTTCGAGATGCGTGCACGCCTCCTGATGCACGACGATGTAACGCGTCCGGTCCGTTACGAACGCGTCGATATGTTTGTCCGGCTCGACGATCATCAGATGCACGTCAAGCGGAAGCCCCTGCACCCGCGTGGCGGCGTCCGTCACCAGCGAGCCGAAGGTGATGTTCGGGACAAACCGCCCGTCCATCACGTCTATATGCAGATAATCCGCGCCGGCCTTTTCGCACATTTTCATATCACGGCCGAGTTCGGCAAAATCCGCGGCCAGCAGCGAAACCGATATCTCCTTCATTTTCGTATAATTCCTTTCAGTTCCCTCGATAATCTCACATAACTTTCGTACCGTGACGCGGCTATGGCGCCGCGTGCCACCGCATCGCGCACGCCGCAATCCGGCTCCTCGTCGTGACAGCAGTCGTCGAAACGGCAGCGCTCCGACGCCGCGAATATTTCGGGGAAACACGAGCAGAGCTGCGCGTTATCCGGAAATATCCCTTCAAACGACGTATATCCCGGCGTATCGAATATCTCCGCGCCGAAATCGGTATCGTATATTTCCACATGGCGCGTCGTGTGTTTGCCGCGCCCCGTCTTCCTGCTGATCTCTCCGGTTTCCGCGTCCGCGTCCGCCAGCAGGCTGATCAGGCTCGACTTTCCCGCGCCGGACGGCCCCGCGAACGCGACCGTTTTACCCGCGATAATATCCCGCAATTCCGCAATTCCGCACCTTGTGACGGTGCTTGTCGCCGCGACGGGATAGATGCCGTCATAGATGCTGCGTATCAGCGCCGGAACGTCCTCGTTCAAGTCCGTCTTGTTGACGCAGATGACCGCCGACACGTCCGCGGCTTCCGCCGTTACGAGGAACCGATCGAGTATCTCGAGATTGGGCGCGGGATCTTCCGTCGCCACCACGCAGACGAACAGATCGATATTCGCGACCGGCGGCCGGACAAAGGAATTGTCGCGCGCGCATATGCTGTCGATAACGCCTTCCTCCTCGTCCTGGACGGAGATGACGACCCGGTCCCCGACGAGCGGCGTCAGTCCCATGCGCCGCAGAATGCCGCGCCCGCGGCAGATATATTCCTCGCTCCCCGTCCTGACCGAATAGAATCCGGACAGGGCCTTCCGTATCACACCTTCTTTGACCGTCGGCGTCAACTAATCTTCCCCGTATTGAAATCGACCGTGTATTGTTTATACAATTTGTCGTTGAAATACACGTTCACCTTGCCCTTACCCGTTCCGGTGACCGGCACTTCCTCGACGCCGTTCGCCTGCGACCGCGGCGAGTTCTGTATAATGTATTTCTGGCTGCCGCTGTCCGGCACGAGCAGCACCGAGAGGTTGAAGGTGGCCGACGGCGCGCTTGCGCAATCGACCGATATCGTCACCGTGCTCGTCTTGCTCTCCGGCCCCTTGCTGAATTTCACGTCGATGGACTTTCCTTTCGCGAGTTTCACGCCCTTCTTGTACTGCTGCCACATCACCTCGCCCGCCGGATAATCCGCGCTGTATTCCTCGCTTGTGCCGCCGAGCTTCAAACCGGCCTTGGTCAGCGCGTTGCCCGCCTCGTTCTTCGTCAGCCCCAGCAGGCTTGGAACGACCGCCTCCGTTTCCTCGGGCCCAAGGCTCACCTCTATCGAAATGCTCCCGCCGGCCGCGAGCTTCTCACCCGCCGCCGGGCTCTGGCTGATAACCGTGCCCTTGGCCTTGTTGCTGTCGACCGACTTTGCGCCGCCGAACTCGAAGCCCGCTTTCGTAATGGCCTCTTTCGCGCTCTCGCTCGATTTGCCGACCAGATCCGGCACCTCGGATTCGGATGTGCCCTCGTCGGCGGGCTGCTCCGTTTCGGGATCGACGCCCTTGCTGAGGATCACCGTGACCGTCGAACCCTTCTTCGCTTTTTTATCGGCTTCGGGCGTCTGTTCGATCACGCGCCCCTCACCGACCGTATCGCTGAACTGGGGCTCGTCAAGCTCCATTTTAAAGTCCTTGTCCGCCAGTTTCCGGTACGCCTCATCTTCCAGCAGATCGACGACGTCCGGAACCGCGACGCCGCGCTCCGAAAGCAGCCAGTTGACGCCTTTATAGAGCGGGTAACAGAGCCCAAGCGCGGCTATGACCGCGAGCAGGATGGCCCACCGCTTGATCTTCCCTTTTCGCTTCTTTGCGGGATCCTTGACTTTCTTCCCCGACGCCGCGGCTTTGCCGCTCTTCCGCGCGCCGCGTTCGGGCCGGCTTGCGTTATCGCGCGTTAGACGGCCGTCCGCGAGCGCTTCGTCCTCGTCATCCTCGTCCCAATCGTCATTATACGGGTCGTTCGCGTACTCGCCGTTTCCGTAGGCATCGTTCGCGTAACCGTTATCGTTCGTATATTCGCCGGGTTCGCCGGCGTAAGCCTCGTCGGGGTAGCCGGGCGGTATGACGGGTATATAGGCCGCGCCGTTACGCGGGCTCTCCGTGACATAGCTGTCGCCGAAGGTGTTGATAAGCCTGCCGACGTTGTCCAGCGCCTCCTTCATCTGCTCCACGTTCGCGAAACGGTTGACCTGAACCTTCTGCGTCGCGCGCAGAATGATCTGCTCGAGCCCCGGCGGAACGCCGTTCACCACGTGCGAAGGCGGGACGATCGGCTCGTTCATATGCATCAGCGCCACCGCGATCGGCTCGTTCGCGTCGAAGGGGACACGCCCCGTCGTCATCTCGTACAGCACGATGCCGAGCGAATAGATGTCGGATTTTTCGTCGACGTATTTACCGCGGCCCTGTTCCGGTGAGAAATAATGCACAGAACCCATCACGATGTTGTTATCGTTTATCGTGGTGCGGTCCGTCACGGCACGCGCGATGCCGAAGTCCGTTATCTTCGCGTGCATTTCAAAATCGTCTTCGGTGATCAGGATATTATGCGGCTTCACGTCCCGGTGGATAATATTGTTCTTGTGCGCAAACGCGAGAGCGGACGCGACCTGCGACCCGATGCTGATAACCTCGCGGAACGGCATCGGCGCGCGTTCGGCGATAATATCCGAGAGCGGCCTCCCGCGCACGAGTTCCATAACGATATAATAGATGTTCCCGTCCTTGCCGACGTCGAATATGCTCACGATGTTCGGGTGGTTCAGGCCGGCCGCGGCCCGCGATTCGCGCCGAAAATTCTCGACGAAATTCGCGTCCTTCACAAAGTCGGGCCGGAGTATCTTGATGGCGACAAGCCTGTTCAGCAGTTTGTCGCGCGCGCTGTATACGACGGCCATCCCGCCGTCGCCTATCTTCTCATGTATTTCATATCTTCCCGCAAGAACCTTGTAGCCCATGTGCTTTGCCTTCTCTTTCTCTTTAGTTTAACAGCAGTATCACTGTGATATTATCGTTTCCGCCATGCGCGTTCGCCGCCTTCACGAGCGACTTACACGCGCTGTTCGCGTCCTTCCCGCCCGCGATGATATCGCATATCTCGTCGTCGGTCAGCTCGCCCGTCAGACCGTCGCTGCACAGCAGAATCCGGTCGCCCTCCTTCAGATCGAAGCTGTAGAAATCGGGCTCGGCCCGCTCCACCGCTCCGAGAGCGCGCGTTATCATATTCTTCTGCGGATGGGTCTGCGCTTCCCCCTTTGTCAGCGTCCCCGCGTTGACGAGAGCGTTCACATAGGTGTGGTCTTCCGAAAGCTGCGTAATGGTATTATCCCGGACCACATACGCGCGGCTGTCGCCGATATTGACGATATACAGCCGGCCGCCGTCCACATAACAGGCCACCGCCGTCGTCGCCATGCCGTCGGTATCCTTGTGCGCCGCCGCGTAATCGAGAATGTCCGTGTTGATGCGCTGGAAGCACTGGAAGAAGTAGCTCTTGAACCAGTTGCTCCGGTAATCGCCATCGAGGTCTTTCGCCTCGTCCACGGAATGCGACAGCAGATAACTTTCGATGCCGAGCGTCGCTTTGCGGCTCGCGATCTCACCGCCGCGCCTGCCGCCGACCCCGTCGCAGACGGCGTACATCCCGAACTTCGGCAGCACGAGCAAGGCGTCCTGATTCTCGGAACGCTCCCTGCCCGTGTCGGTCCGGAAGCCGAATTTCATCATATGAGCGACTCCTTCCTCATCAGTTTGCACATATAAAATCCGTCCGTCCCATCCGTATCCGTGACGAGCAGCTTTGAATCCACCTTGATGAAATCGCTGTTTCTGCGCATAAATTCCTTGATGACCAGGCTGTTCTCGCGCTTTAATATCGTGCAGGTGGCGTACACGAGCGTGCCGCCCGGTTTTACATAACGTGACGAAGCGGCCAGAATATCGTGCTGGAGACGCGGAAGATTCTCTATCTCCCCATCCCAATTCTTGTACTTTATCTCCGGCTTTTTCCGCACCGTCCCGATGCCGGAACACGGGGCGTCCACGAGGACGCGGTCGGCCTTGCCGACGAGATCGGGATCCGCCCTCGTCGCGTCCCACGACCAGGTTTCGACAATGGATATCCCGAGGCGTTTCGCCTGCTCCCCGATCTGCTGCAGTTTTCTCTTGTAAATATCGATGGCCGCGATCTTCCCGATATTGTCCATCGCCT
The DNA here is from genome assembly GCA_031263875.1 of Eubacteriales Family XIII. Incertae Sedis bacterium. Classification (GTDB taxonomy): domain Bacteria; phylum Bacillota; class Clostridia; order Peptostreptococcales; family Anaerovoracaceae; genus JAITEX01. The sequence continues at coordinate 13,219 of JAISEX010000270.1, forward strand.
CCGCTATCGACATCGTCTTGCCGCCCGGGGCCGCACAGACGTCGACCACGTAATCGCCCGGTTCGGGGGCGAGCATACGCACCACCGTTTCCGCGCCCTCGTCCTGAACCGAATACATGCCGCTCTCGTACAGCTTGCCCGTCAGCAGCCCGTCGCCCTTTACATCGAGGATATTATCGCAGAGCTTGCTTTCCTCTACGTAATATTCCTCCTTCGGAAACCGCGCGATCAGATCCTCGCGCGACGTGCGCAGCGTATTGACGCGCAGCGACATCGCGGGTATGGTATTCCCCGCCGCGAGAATGCTTTCCACGCGTTCCCTGCCGAAATCGGCGGTCAGATGCTCGATTATCCACGGCGCG